>JASFTQ010000001.1:0-67909 GCA_050053515.1 Desulfobacterales bacterium
CTTAAAGATATCAATGGTTTCCCCAAATGCGAACATTCCCAGCCCGAGCCCGACCACGAAAAAGAGCCCGTCCAGCTTTAGAGTCGACATTGACACCAGCGCCGTACCGGGGCAATATCCGCCGACTACAAAACCAAAACCAAAAATAAATCCGCCGACAAGACCCGGCCACAAATAGGTAGTATTGATGTAAAGCCGGCTGTAATTTAAAATGCCGAGGGCGTTGCACCAAAAAATGAGTAACATGGCGGTTACAATTGCAGTGAACATAACTTTTAGTACCCTCATATCCTTTAGGTAGAACTGGGCGGCCAGATTGCGGGAGTCACCGAAACCTGCGCGTTCCAGTGCAAACCCGAACCCGATACCGGTGATAAGGTAGAAAAAGTTCTGCCAAATGTGGCCAAGGGATGCATTGATATCGAATGGCGCCATGGTTTGTCACCTCAATTCCATAGTTTTTTAACAAAATAAGCAAGCAAATATGCTCCGGCAAAAACTGAAAACATGAAGGCCCAACTGCCTGCCGCTAGAACCGCTCCGCCAGATAATGCCTGACTGGACGTGCACCCGCGGGCGATCCGGACACCATACCCCGCAAGCCCACCACCAATAATGGCAGCGACCCAACGGGAGCGGTCACTGATATGCGGTCCCTTGAGGGTTTCAACTCCGATCCGACCGGCGAGAAGGCCGGACAGGAATCCTCCCATCATGATTCCGACGATTTCATAAACCAACCAATCGTCCAGAGGATGATCGCTGTCGCGCAACAGGCCGACCAGGTAAGCATTTCGATCCGTATGACTTGGATAAAGGGTATCTGTTAAAGCGCCGGTAACCTTGGCGATGCCGCCGGACGCCCCCAAACCGTGTCCGAATAAAACATAGGATATAAAAAGGATCACACCGAGCAGTATGCCGGCAACATACGGGTTCAGGTAAGATATCCGTTTGTTATTCATCTGATTTGTTCCTTTTTGCTGTTTTCTTCTATGAATTCATAACCAGTAATCATGGAGACGATGCTTGACAATGGTGCGTGCCCGGTTGTGGTCATGTAAACATGCCCGATGACAAACGCTAAAAACAGCCAGGCGCCAAAACGATGAATCGGTCCCAGTATGCTGAGGCCGCCGAACATTTCGGCGTAAACCGGCGTAAATTTCATGCTCCATTTAAGCAGGCCGGTTATAACCATAAGGGGTAACAATCCATTGAGGACCATAAAGTAGGCAATTTTTTGTAGAGGAAGCAAGCGCTTGGCCGGTGTCTTATCGAACGGATGGGGGTCTCCCTTGAAGATGCCGTATAAGTAATAGCTGACATGCGTGAATCCCAGTGTAAAAAAATCCTCAATCCCCGGAATATAGCGCTTCAACAGTCCGCCGGCCGCATTGTAAAATAGGGCAAGAAAGGCATTCAGCATCACAATGATACCAATGGTGTTGTGCAGGGACACGGCGGCTTTAAATTCAATAAATGCAAACGGGCCGGAAAAACTAATCATAAACCCGGTAAGCAATAGCATCGCTACGCCGACTGCCTGAACCCAGTGCCAAATGCGTTCATAAACCGAGTAAAAATACACTTTTTTCTTCATTAGCGTTTACCCTTCGGTTCGTTTTCTCACGGCCAAGATCCTCAAAGCGCCGTGTGCAATCACACCCATAATGGCACCGATTACAATGGCGATTCCGATCATGTCGATCCACAGAGGACGAAGAGTTCCGTGTATATAAACCTCACCGGGATCAATGGCGGGCTTGAAAACGAGACCGCCAACTTGTGTTATTTGAACTGTTCCCAGCATTTTGGTATGTGAGTCCTTTACCGGCTCGGGGATAATACCGCCGGGAACATACGCGGCCAACTCGACTTCTTGATTGATCCTAGAATTTTCACTGTGACACACCTGGCAATCCCTTAAGGCAAAATTGCCTCCGACAACGCTATGGCTGTGGGTGTAAGGCTGTATTTCGCCTTTTATTTGTGGGTTGTCGAATCCCAACTTTTTTAGTTTGGCAACAATCAGCATTACTTTTTTTTCCGTATCCAGTCTTAGCTCGTGGGACGACAGATCGCCGCTACGATTCTCGTCCAGCGCAATAACAATTTCCGGGTGATACTCTCCTTTTTCTGTTAAGAATGCCATCTTTAAGTCCGCCAGTCGCAATGGACGTTCCGGGTTTCCTGCCACCCAGAACCACGAAGTGATGAAATTATTTGGACCCAATCGATATTTTCCATCCAATTCCTCATGAAGCAGCAATGTCGGATAATATCCGTCAATGATAGAGGTCGGATCATTAATTTTTCCCTGTACACCTCTATGATCTACTGCGGGGCTACCGTCCGGATAGATAACCGTCCAGTCGGTGATTTTGCGGGCCGGTGAATAAATTTTGGGGATATGACAGGTCTGACAACTCAACTTTTCAAAATGCACTGATTTATAGGGTAAAAAAACATGGGTTGCCTCGGCATTGTGACAATCGCGGCAATCTCTCATACTGCCATCCAGTCTTCGGGCCACCGTCCCTTGAGCAGTGTGGCCTTTGACCAAATTGTGGTCCGGTTTCTTAAGATAGTCGTTGTTACTGAGTCTGCGAGAGTCAAATCGTAAATGGCGCGGTTTTGATTCTGCCAGCTCCTTTTCATTGTATTGGGGATTGTTCATGGCATAATGGCAGTTGACACATCCAAGCAGCCGCTCCGCATGCACATCCCAGGGCCGCGACAGAGATGATTTATCCTTAAGATTCATTCCGGATGTGAAAATTTTTGCCGGTGAAAATATTTCTCCTGTGGTTTCAGCAGCCCAATTTTCAAGGGAATTTTCGAATATTACAGGATCTGGACAACGGCAGGTTTTTGCGTGACATAACCGGCAATTGGCGCTTTTTGGGTCAGATATCATTAACATTTCCGAAGGTATTGATCCGTCAGGTTGAAACTTTTTTTCCAACCATATATAGCCCGTTAAAGCCGGTTTGACGAGTCCGGTTCCCACCAATGTGGCTGTTGAGGCCCACCGGAATTGTCCCTTTTTTATCTCTTCAATTCGTGCAGCGTTATTCGGATTATTCATATGACATATCAAGCAGTTTAGCTCCAGGATGCCACTTGCTTTCCAATTCCACTTGCGGGGATTTCCGGAAACCGGATCAACAACATGCGTCTCAGGATCGACAGAGTCGGAGGCTACCAGATCGGTGAGGCGTTTTTCGGAATAACGGCTGAATTCAGCGGGTCCGCTACCGACGTGCCGAGGTCCCATGGTCATGATCCATTCGGCTGTGCCCATGTCCAGCTGATTATTCCCCCTGGATGACAAGACCCGATAGGTCAGCGAACTCCACCGACCAAACATTCCCGGGCCAGTGTCCCAAGCTCTTTGACTTGGTCCTTTACCGGGTTGGTGCATTTCGTCCAAACCGACCTGGGCATGGTAATTGTTTTGAGCGATATAAGTTGTATCATGACAACCGCCGCAAGTTCTCATAAGAGACAGGGGAGCCCCGGATTTCAGGACGTTTTTACCGTCCTGGTCGAGCAAGCGGAGGGAGGGATGAATTCGTTTCGTTGCTGCTTCAGGGATGGGTTTTAGCTGTTTGAGGGTCAGCGGGGGAAATTCCGACTCAGCCGGGGATCTATCCGAAGCTGATGATGGAGATATGCTCAGGACTCCAAAAAACAGCAACGTTGAAAAAACCCTCAGTGGTATTTTCGGAATATACATTAATCCCTCCAGGGGCCTGATGCGATCACCCTTTTGTAACTTCTACCACCGGCCAAGGCAGGATCAGCAGAATAGCCCAGTTTCCGCCAATTTAAACGGCCATTTTCACCGTGGCAGTCGGTACATTGCAGCGCATACTCCTTGGGTGTTACCATATGGCTTAGTACCCAGAACATGCGGGTTTCGGCAAATCCCAGTTTCCCGCTGAAAGCCAGTCCACTGTATTTGCTGCCCAGCTTTACGGCCTTTTGCCAATCAAATTCAGTCCAATACCCCCCTTCTCCAACAGTTTTAGGAACCAGCAGGTATCGATGTTTGATATCATAGGGCTGCTTGGCGTGATGGATCTTAAACGGCCAGATTAATGCGAGCGGGTCGTTAATACGGCCCATGGGAAAATTAATGTTCGTTACCTGTTGCGGATCAATCATATCACCCTTGATGTAGCGTGCGGAGTCACCATTGAACCAATAATATTCAGGGATAAGCTCTCTGGCATATAAAAAGCTTCCCTTGATTTTAAGATATTTATGCGGATCGCTGGCTTTTATGTTCTTTCCCGCCGTCGACCAGTCCCATGCAATTTTAGTTGGTTCCTTGGTGGCAACTACAGGGATATGACATGTCTGGCAGGCCACAGAGGTTAAGTGTTGATTGAGGCGGTCCGATAGGTGGGGTGGAGTCGAGTGACAGTCAGTACACTTAACACCAATAGTATTCCTGGCGCTGACGGATATAATTCCTCCCGATATTTTATGATTGCGGGTGCGATGGCAGTCAATACACTGAAAATTGTGTTTTCCCATGTGGACATCGATCCGTTCCACCGGTTTGGCCAATGACCCGTCCAGATCTCCGTGTTTGACCGCATTGCCCCCGCCACCGTTAAAATGGCACCAGCCGCAGTTGTCACGTGTCGGTCTCCCCACACTTTTAGCTGCTGCCAGCAAATCGACACCGTCAGCGGGCAGGCCGTTAATGGTTTTGGAATACCCGCCTGAATGGTCGTGGCAGACTAGACAGTCGACATTTTTCTGATCTGTGAAATCAAAATTTTGGTCTTTCCAGCCGTACCCCGCATGACAGGTTGTGCATTTGGGCCAGTTACCTTCAATGCTGATGCAAAAATTGTTTATCAGGTTTCGTTTGCCGATTCGCAGAGGTTTTTTATGTCCAGAAACAACGACTTCCTCACCAAGCCAGGTCCAATGGGATGTTTGCATCACTTCTTTTGCGGCATTTGGATGGCAGTTTAAGCAAGCTTTCGTCACTGACGGACCATCCGAGAAGGACTGAGCTTTGAAAAGATAATCATGTGGTGTTGGGGCTGGTTTTTTTGCAACTTTGTGCCAGGGGTTGAACGAGCGTGTATTTTTGCTTTTTTTTGTATCGAGGAGCAACAGGCTGGGTACGAACACAATGAGAATAGCAAAAATAAGAGAAAAAATTGTACGCAACCTTCCAACCATAATTTCACCCATTCAGTAGTTAGATTGCCCTGTCAACCTCCCATAGCTTTTGGTATATAAATCGCTTACACTCTGATTTTATGGGGAATGAGTTCAAAATTTGGTGGCAAAAATAGACCCCTGGACAATTGATAAAACTTTTAGCGCATATTTATTTACTTGCCTTCTTTTTTCTTTTTTTCTTCTTCGGCTTCACCGCCGAATTTTTTGATTTTCTCGGCAAGATCTTTGAGTTTTTGATCGACGAGAAAATTGATGGTTCCTTCAGGATACGCAGCATTCGGTCCCTTTTCACCCGCTGGTTGGCCGGTTAAGATCTCAATGCCTTCATCGATGGTTCCGACGGAATGAATATGGAATTTGCCGTCTTGAACGGCTTTGACAACATCCTTGCGCAGCATCAGATCTTTGACATTGCTGGCCGGGATCATTACGCCCTGGTTCCCGGTCAGCTCCTTTTGCCGGCAGCAATCAAAAAAACCTTCGATTTTCTGGTTGACACCGCCGATGGCCTGAATCTCTCCTTTCTGATTGACCGAGCCGGTTACGGCAATGTTTTGTTTGATCGGAATTCCCGAAAGGCTGGACAGCAGGGCATAGATTTCGGTAGAAGAAGCGCTGTCGCCGTCAACCCCGCTGTAGGACTGTTCAAAAGCAATGCTGGCGCTCATGGTCAGCGGTTTTTCTTGTGCGTATTTGTGGCGCAGATACCCGCCCAGGATCAAAACACCTTTGTTGTGCGTGTTGCCGGACATGTCGGCTTCGCGTTCGATGTTGATCACCCCGGCCCGCCCCATGGACGTTGAAGCCGTGATGCGGGAGGGTTTGCCGAACATGTAATCCCCCAGTGAATAGACCGCCAATCCGTTGACCTGCCCGACGACCTCACCGTCCCTGTCGATCATCAGGGTGCCGCGATCGATCATTTCCTGAATATGCTGTTCGACTAAATTCGAGCGGTAAATTTTGGATTCGATGGCCTTGTCCACGTGTTTTTCCTGGACCACTGCTGCGTTTTCCTCACCCGCCCAGAAATCGGCCTCTCGAATAAAATCGGTGATGGTCGGAAAGCTGGTGGAGATTTTTTCCTGCCGGCCGGTCATGCGGACGGCCTGTTCCACCAGGGCAGCTAGTGCAGTTCGATCAAATGCTTTTAAGGTTTCCTCGTCGCAGACCATCTTGACGAATTCCGCGAATTGCATAATGCTTTGTTCGTTTTTATCCATGGCTGTATCAAAGTCCGCCCGGACTTTAAAAATTTTTTTGACGTCTTCATCGTAATACAGCAGCAGATGATACAAGTAGGCATCGGCCACGACAACCACCTTGGTATCCAGTTCGATGGGCTCTGGTTTTAACCCCGTGGTGGTGAAAAAATAAAAGGGATCATACGTTTGAATCTCCAGTTTTTTGCTCTTGAGCGCCCGCTTCAACGCCGACCACACGCCGGGCTCTATGATAGCGTCCCGTAGATTGAGCACCAGGAAACCACCGTTGGCCTGGATGAGAGAACCGACCTTAATCTTGCTGAAGTCCGTACGCCATACACCTTTGCGATCGACAATCCGCTCAATGCTGCCGAATATGTTGCGATACGTGGGATAATCTTCTACCATCACCGGCGGACTTTTGCGACCGCTGTTGTCCACTATAAGATTGACCTCATAAGGCTGGAAAGCATTGGTATCCGGCATTAACTGGGGCAGCCCCGGGATCTGTGGTTCCCCTTGAGGGCTGAAAATACTGAGATTGTCGGCCATATCTTCGAGCATATTTTGCAGGTATCTTTTGATGATATCGTATTTGTATTGTTCGATGATCGGGGTGGCCATTTCGAAGGCGGTTTTCAAAAAGGTGGCCCGATCCATTTTTTCCATTTTTTGCGTTACATCTTTCTGCAGATCCCTGAGTTCCAGAAAGATCTGATCGATCTGGGTTTTTAGCGTTGCGTGCTTTTGCTTTAGCTGTTCATATTCCTCCTTGGGAAACCGGCCTTTTTCCACCAGGGACTCAAGCTGCTCGATTGGAACCGGTTTGCCGTCCACCAGAGGCATAACCGCCGGTCGCTTGAATTGACCGATCTGTACATCCACAATGGTAAATCCTTCCTCTTTGACTTTCTGATCCAGAGCTTTGAAAAAGCTGCTGGCCTTTTGCTCATAGGCCTCCGTGATCTCTTTTTTCATATTGATGTATTCCTGGCTTTCAAAAAGCTGGGGTATCTCTTTTTTGAGGGTATCCACCAGGTTCTTGACATCTTTTTTAAACGCAGCGCCGCTGCCGCCGGAAAGCCGGATTAAAATAGGACTTTCCGGATCTTTGAAATTATTGACGTAGCAAAGGTCATCGGGCACCCTGTCTTTTTTCGACATTTCTTCGAGCAATTTTTTGACGGTCGCCATTCTGCCCGAACCGGCCATTCCGGTCACAAATACGTTGTAACCCGGTTTATCGATATTGATACCAAAACGAAAAGCCGCCACGCCTCTTTCTTGTCCGATGATTTTTTTCAGCGGTTGGAGATCTTGGGTGCTTTCAAAAGGAAGAGAGGCGGAATCGAGTCGCCATCTTAGTTTTTCCACCGGCACCTGTGCGGATGAATTAACTTGGGGCATATTTACCTCCTTTTTGTGTCATTCCAAAGATATCATTTGACTGTAATGGTAATTCCGCGTGCTTCCCTGGGCTTGCACTTCGGCAACACAATTTTCAAGGTGTCTTCCTCGTAAGTGGCTGTAACCTCATCGGTCAGTACCCGGCAAGGAAGGGTTATGGATCTGGCAAAAGAGCGCGAACTCGTCTGGATCCGCTGGTAATCTTGCCCCTTCTCGGTGGTTTTTTCGCTGATTTCTCCTTTGAAGGTCAAGGTGTCTTCGGTGACTGAGATCTGAATATCCTCCGGTTGTAACCCCGGAAGCTTTGCCCTGATGGTCAGGGTTTCCTCCGTTTCGGAAAGATCCATGGTGAAGAATTCCGCCGCTCCCACCAAGCTGCGGGGCAAGCCAAAATCCCTGCGAAATCTTCTGAAAAGCTGCTCCAGCTCTTCCCGCATTTTATCGATTTCTTGCTTTTTCCATAAGATTAACTCGGCCATGCTAAATCTCCTTATCCTTGTGCTGATAAAATCTGTAAATTAAGATTGTCATGTCATTCGCGTAGAAACAATTATCTTCTATACACGGCGTCATGACAATTCAGGCATTCGCCTTTTCAATCGCTGATTTTAAAGATACCGCATAGAATCAAAATGCAGCACGCTGTGTGGGTATGCGCAATGATTTATGCCATTCTGTATAATTGGAGCTCACCGCATTGAAGGGCGAGGCCCGCCATGCAGGGCTGGTCAATTTGAGTTTTTAGCATAAATATTGTTTAATCGAGATGCAACCATTTTTTGAAATTATGCTTTAACTTTCCGGACTTATTTAGTAGAAACTTAGCATCATTTAATAGTTGAGGGGTCGGGGTGTTTTTTTCACGACAAGATGATCGCCCCGGTGCTTCTAATGGACAGAGGGCGATTGCCGCCGAGAAAGGCAAAACGCGGTGTCGGTTCTTGTTGGAGTGAACGTTTTAATAGCTGGCAGTAAAATGCAAGGTAGTTGCCGCTGTCTGGCTTGGCAGGCAACAACCCGGCATCTTGCCGTGAAAAAAATACCCCGGCCCCTCATTTAATAGTTAACAAACGGAAAACGAAAAAAGGGGTGCCGCAAAATGTCGGACTGGGTGTATGATATTACCAAAATTCTCATCGCTTTATTGCTCGTTTTTATCAACGGCTTTTTTGTTGCCTCCGAATTCGCACTGGTAAAGATCAGGCGGGGCAGGCTCGAAGATCTGGTGAAAAATAGACGACCCTTTGCCGTTACAGCCCGCTGGTTGTCCTATCGGCTGGACGCTTCGCTTTCGGCCTGCCAACTGGGTATCACCATGGCATCTTTGGGGCTGGGATGGATCGGAGAACCGGCGGTAGCCCACCTGCTCAGACCGTTGCTCTTCGCCGTCGGCGTGAATTCCGAGATCATACTGCATACGGCAGCATTCATAATCGCTTTCACCGCGATTACCGCCGCCCATTTGGTATTGGGTGAGCAGGCACCGAAGATCGCAGCAATCAGAAGTCCGGAAACCGCTGCCCTCTGGAGTGCCGTCCCCCTTAAATTGTTTTATTATTTATCATACCCGTTGCTGGCATCTCTCAATGCGGCGACCTCGTTTTTGTTGCGCACCGCAGGAATTGCGGAAACCTCGGAGCTTGAAATTCCACACAGCGAGGAGGAAATACGAACCCTCGTACGACAAGCCCACATTCATGGAGAATTAACCCGGTCGGAACATCGGTTGATCAGTGCGGTATTTGATTTTGACGAACTCATATGCCGGCGGGTGATGGTACCGAGGATTGATGTGATTTTTCTGGACGTCAACAGCTCTTTATCGGATATTATGGCGGTGGCCAAGAGCGCCAAACACTCCCGGTATCCGGTATGTGAAGGCTCGATGGATAATGTTGTCGGTGTTGTCCATATCAAAGACCTGGTGGTAATGCCGTCTGAGGAAGGGTTCGATCTGCGATCGATTATGCGGCCGCCGCAATTTGTGCCGGAGACGCTGCCGGTTCGGCGCCTGTTGCGACAATTTCAAGCCACCCGCCAGCATATGGCCTTTGTCGTCGATGAACATGGAACGGTGATGGGGATCGTAACACTCGAGAATGTTTTGGAGCCGATTGTGGGATCGGTGGAAGATGAATTTGACAACGAACCGCCGGAAATTGTAAGGATTGGAGATTTGAAGTACGTGGTGGTCGGTAGCACGCCGATTGAATTAATCAACCGCCAATTGGGGCTTAGCCTCGTGGCCGAAAGCATCGACACAATTTCCGGGCTGCTGATGGAAAAAGCAGACAAGCTCTTAGCGGTTGGTGATCGTGTTAAATTACCGGGGGTGGAAGCCGAAGTTGTGGAAGTCAAAGGTCGGCGCACCACCAAAATCCGTCTTATACTCTCAAAACCACCGCCTGAAGAATTATAACAAAAGATAACTATTGTCCAAAATAAATAACAAAGATGATCGAAACCCATTGAACATATAATTCAAATTTAGAATCCATCAAGCTGCAGTAATGGAGTAGTGAATGAATGGGAAAAACATCCAACACTCCAGCACTCCAAATCTCCATTACTCCTACTTCTTATGGGACAAAAGCTATTTTTCAGTAGATTGCTGGTCATTTTATAAATCATTTTGGACACTGATAGCCAGAGATATTTTTCACACGGGAATTAAACCATGGAACACTATGATTTCATTGTTATCGGAAGCGGCCCCGCCGGTCAGAAGGGGTCCATCCAGGCTGCCAAACTGGGGAAAAAGGTAGCCATTATCGAACGCAGGGCTGTGGTGGGGGGGGTGTCGGTCCACACCGGAACAATTCCAAGCAAGACATTGCGTGAAGCCGTGCTATATTTAACCGGCTGGGATCAGCGCGGTCTCTATGGTTACGGCTATCGCCTGAAGCCCAGGGTTTCGATTGAGGACCTCATGCAGCGGATACAAATCACCCTGCAGCACGAAATTGAAGTCATCCAGAATCAGCTCATACGAAACGGAGTGACTGTAATCGAGGGCTTAGCGTCTTTTGAAGACCCGCATTGTATTCGGGTGACGCTACCCAATAAGAAACCGGCGGTGTTTGAAGCAGAAAAAATTTTAATCAGCACCGGCACCCAACCGATGCGGCTCAAAAGGATTCCCTATGATGATGAGCGCATTATTGACAGCGACGGCCTTTTACGGCTCGAAGAAATTCCCAACTCCATGATCGTTGTGGGCGGTGGGGTCATTGGTGTCGAATATGCCTCCATTTTCAGCGTTTTGGACATCGAGGTCACCGTGGTGGATGGGCGCACAACATTGTTGGAATTTCTGGATCGTGAAATCGTGGATGAGTTTATACATGAAATGCGGAATCGGGGGATCATTCTCAGGCTGGGGGAACGATTGGACAGGGTTGAAAAAAACACCAAAGGGCAAGTCGTCGCCATACTGGAAAGCGGCAAGAGGCTGCGAGCAGACCTCGTGTTGATTGCAGCCGGTCGTGTCGGAAACACACGAAGTCTCAAACTTAAAAATTGCGGTCTAGCTGCCGATGAACGTCACCGTATTAAAGTCAATAAAAACTATCAGACCGAATTACCCCACATTTACGCGGCGGGGGATGTGATCGGCTTCCCGAGTCTGGCATCAACCGCCATGGAGCAGGGACGATTGGCTGCTTGCCACGCCTTCAATATCCCGGCGACGAGCCGGTCCGCTAATTTTCCGTTTGGCATTTATGGGATACCGGAGATGAGCATGGTGGGGGCAACCGAACAAGATCTCACAGAGAAAAAAATACCTTACGAGGTTGGAGTTGCCCGCCTCAGGGAAACAGCCCGCGGCCAGATCATGGGTCTCGAGGGGGGGTTGCTCAAAATGCTGATCGGTTTGGAGGACAGAAAAATCTTGGGGGCCCATATTATTGGAGAAGGTGCCGCCGAACTGATTCACATCGGCCAGGCCTCATTGGTTCTCGGGGGAACTTTAGATTACTACCTGGAAAACGTATTCAATTATCCGACTTTGGCCGAAGCATACAAGATCGCTGCTTTGGATGCATGGAATCGGCTTTCCTGAAATGATTGACCGCCTTCAGAAAACACTGTTAAGCAATCTAAAACTACGTGCCCGAATCATTCAGGCCATGCGCAGATTTTTTATCGATAATGACTATCTGGAAGTCGAGACACCTTACCGCATACCGGCTCCGGCCCCGGAGGAAAACATCGATGCTCAACCTTCGGGCAATTGGTTTTTGCATACTTCTCCGGAACTATCCATGAAACGACTTTTAGCAAGCGGTTACCCCCGCATCTTCCAAATCTGCAAATGCTTTCGCAAAAATGAAAGGGGAAGCAGACATCTTCCCGAACTGACGATGCTCGAATGGTATACTGCCGGAAGCTCTTATCTTGATGTGATGGATCAGTGTGAAGAACTGCTGCAGTTTGTTGCCCGAAATATTGGGCATGAAAGATATATCCGTTTTCAGGGCACCAGAATTTCGCTGACTTCACCGTGGCCTAGCATTTCCGTGGCGGAAACATTTAATCAATTTGCTTCCTTGCCCATGGAGGTCGCTCTGAGGGAAAACCGATTCGATGAATTAATGGCCTGTGAAATCGAGCCGCGACTGGGTATCGAAAAACCGGTATTCATCTATGATTATCCGGCCTCCCGTGCTGCTCTGGCGAGATTAAAACCGGGTGATCGCTCGGTGGCTGAAAGATTTGAGCTTTATATCGGCGGGTTGGAACTATGCAATGGCTTTTCCGAACTCACGGATCCGGTTGAACAAAAAATGCGCTTTGAATGGGAGCAGGAAAGGCGAAGGTTTTCCGGCAAACCGCTTTATCCCATGCCGAAAAAATTTCTAAACGCGCTTCATGATATGCCGGATGCCGGTGGTAATGCCTTCGGCATTGACCGGCTGGTGATGGTATTCGCAGATACGCTGAATATCGATGATGTAGTGGCCTTCACGCCGGAAGACCTGTGATTCTTTGTATGCATTCAGGGGGAGGCCTTTTTCTCAAAACGATATTGGCGGAGTCCCTTCGTGCTTTCCATGATTTGGCAATGGGAGAGACCGCAGCCACCGAAGCGCAGCGCAGGTGGAATGCGGAGGGGGCAGGAATACCCCCATTGCCAAATCATAGCAAAAACCAGGGACGCAGACATCCGAAGTGAAGAGAATGAGGTCTCCCCCTGAATGCATACGATTCCTTCATATCTTATGTAATGGCAGCTCGTGTTCATATTACTACCGCACGGGAAGAGACTTTTTTTCTACTTCATAGTTGACGCTCACCATCCAATCCGCATAATTGGAATCCAATTCCTTGAGTGATTGCACGATTTCCTGTTTCACCGTTGTTTCAATAATGGTGCCTCTGCCGGGCCAAATTCTGAATTTTATTCGCCAAAATACTTTACCGCTGCTGGTTTTCATTTTTCCCTCCGAAGAGGGTCCTTTGATGAAAATCCCGGAAAATTGTTCAACGGTCGCAGAAATGATGTCTTTGGCCTTCTGTAACATTTGATTGGCGATTTCAGGGTTGTTGTGCAAGGTGATATCCACCAGGCAACGGATATAGCCCTTGGGATAATTGATGACATTGGTAACTGTGCGGTTTGGAATGAAGATATTTGCGCCCAGATGACTCTCCAGGACGATATATCTCATTCCTATTTTTTTTACGATACCTGACTGACCGCCTATTTCAACCATATCGCCCAGATCTATAAGATCCGAAAATATAAGCGTGAGCCCGGTGACAACATCCTGAACCAAACCCTGGGAGCCAAACCCTATGGCAAGACCGACCACCGAAGCACTCGCAAGGTAGGCTGTCAGAGAAACACCAAATTCCTTTAAGATCAATCCAATGGCACCAAAATAAAGCAAAAATACCAGGATGCTGGTGAACAGGCTCGTGATGGATCTGGCCTTGGAAAAAGCGGCATCCGGCAAAGACCTCAATAACCTGTCGCTGAGACGTCGGATGTTGATGACGATCAGATGCACGGCCACGGCGATAACCACAATCAATAAAATTCGCATTGGATCACTGAGACCTCTGATAAATGCAAACATATTTCCCCCATTGATCGCTTGCTGGTAAGTTCATTTTCCTTTCAGGGAAGCCCCGCTTATTTGGACCATAGGCGCTAATTTAAGCTCAGGGTCATTCCTGCGAAAGCCGGAATCCATTTGGCCAAGATTATGTTATCACACTGGATTCCGGGTCCGTCATCCCGGACGTGATCCGGGACCGGAATGACAAAAACAGGTGTGGTTTTGCGAATTGTGTCACAATCTGTTTTACAGGAATGACAACTCCAAAACCCTTAAATCGACGCATTTGCACTTTAGGCAGGGGGCTTCATTAAAAACCTCAGGGTCCGATATAGATAATCCTGCCTTATTCCTAATTCGAATTTATCACTTAGGCAAGGTTTTTGTGATTACCTCTTCCGGAAAGCGGTGATCATCCATTAACTTTTATTTCTCGATTGACTCGATTGCAAAGACTTGTTTAAAAGAGAAATAATTTCTCACATTTGATTGCTGAAAAATGGATGCTAAAACAAACAAAAAGGACAAAACGCCGCCAAAAAGTGGAACGCTGGGAACCTTTGCCGGTGTTTTCACCCCCAGTGTACTCACTATCCTCGGTATTATTCTATTTATGCGCCTGGGGTATGTGGTCGGCAATGCCGGTCTGGGGCGCACCTTAATTATTCTGTTGGTGGCCAATAGTATTTCCGTACTGACCAGCGTTTCTTTATCAGCAATCGCCACGAATTTAAAGGTTAAAGGCGGCGGTGATTATTATCTTATTTCCCGCACCCTGGGATTGGAATTTGGCGGTGCCATCGGTATTGTTTTGTATCTGGCCCAATCGGTTTCCATTGCTTTTTACTGCATCGGCTTTGGTGAAGTGCTGGCAGGCATATTGGGGACCGGCAGCAAAATAATGCCTCAAATCATCGCCGCCTCGGCAGTCTCTTTGTTATTTATTTTTGCCTGGTTTGGGGCAGACGTGGCCACAAGATTCCAATATGTCGTCATGACAATATTGGGGATAGCGCTGCTTTCATTTTTTTGGGGGGGATTCAGCCGCTGGGACCATACGCTTTTGACCCAAAACTGGGCATCGCCGTCTTCCGGCCTGGCGTTTTGGGTGATATTTGCAATTTTTTTTCCGGCGGTAACCGGTTTTACCCAGGGTGTGAGTATGTCGGGTGATTTGAAAGATCCCGGAAAAAGCCTGCCACAGGGGACTTTTTTAGCTGTTGGCCTTTCTATCGGTGTTTATTTTCTGGCTGCCGTCGTTTTTGCTGCATCCACAACCGGTGAGGTCATGCGCAGTGACTATAGTGTCATGCGGCGCGTGGCCGCCGTTGATTTTCTCATCACCGCCGGCGTGATTGCCGCGACACTATCATCGGCCATGGCGTCGTATTTAGGGGCGCCCCGTATCCTCCAATCACTGGCAACTGATCGGATCTTTCCGTTTCTCTTACCTTTTGCCAAAGGTCATGGCCCCACCGGAAACCCGCGGCGCGGCGTTTTACTTTCAACCGCATTTGCCTTTGCTACCATTGCCCTCGGCAATTTGAATGTGATCGCACCGGTGGTGTCCATGTTCTTTTTGATTTCTTACGGTCTTCTCAACTATGCCACTTATTACGAAGCCCGTGCCGCCAGTCCGTCCTTTCGCCCCCGCTTTCGGTGGTACGATCTGCGAGCCAGTCTTGTTGGAGCGGCGGCCTGTCTGGGCGTCATGCTGGCTATTGACTTAACCGCCGGTGTGATTGCGGTTGCTATCTTATTTTCAATCTATCAATACCTCAAGCGAACAGCCAGCCCGGCCCGCTGGGCCGATAGCCGCCGTTCCTATCATCTGCAGCGAATTCGTGAACATCTCCTGGCTGCATCGCGGGAACAGGAGCATCCCAGAAATTGGCGTCCGCAAATTCTTTTATTTTCTGATGACCCTCATCGGCGCCAACAACTATTTCAATTTGCCGCCTGGTGCGAAGGCGATAGCGGTTTTACCACAGTGGTCCGCATTCTTGAAGGCGAAGGGCTGAAGATGCTCAAACTCAGAACCGAATCCGAAGATGAGCTGCGTAAAGATATTGCAGACCATGATCTGGAGGCGTTTCCTCTGGTAATTATTGCCCAAAACCTCACCCAAGGGATCCAGACTTTGGTACAAGCTTACGGAATTGGGCCACTGCATGCAAATACCATTTTGCTGAATTGGTTTGAAAAAGTTCCGGAAATTAGTTTGGGATTTCGAGAAATCCTCTATGGTCAGCGACTGAGAACCGCTTTTCGGTTGGGTTGTAATATTGTGGTCTTAGATGCGAAGCAAAACGAATGGGAACAGTTGGAACCGATACCGGCGGAGCAGAGACGCATCGACGTTTGGTGGTGGAATGATGACAGCAGCCGGCTGATGCTTCTGTTGGCATACTTGATAACCCGCCATGAAACCTGGGATGGTGCAAAAATCAGGGTTTTAGCAACCTCTGTTGACGGTACGACAGGTGATACAGATAAAGTCCTTGGCCAAATTCTGGATGATGTCCGCATCGATGCCGAGCCGGTGGTATTGGCGGAACTTAATACGGATTTGATTACAGGCTATTCTAAAGATGCCGCTTTGGTTTTTCTACCTTTTCGTTTGAAGGGCAACCAGCCGGTGGATCTATTTGGTGAACCTCTAAATCAAATTATTTCTCGCTTGCCGATTACGGCCCTGGTGATGGCAGCCGAAGATATCGACCTGGATGCCGAACCCGAAGAAGGAAAGGCCGGGGAGACCGCAGAGGCTATTGATGCCCTGGCGGATGCAGAAAAACGGGCGCGTGAGGCGCAAAAAGATGCTGCTGATGCCTCTGAGGCGGCCATTGCAGCAAAGGATAAGTTACGGCAGGTGCAGGAGAAAGCGACCGATACGGATGTGGATGAATCTGAAATCGAAGCGTTAAAAGCTTCTTTGGAAAAAGCCGAAAAAAATTCTGAAAAAGCTGCGCGACGATCTGCCAAGGCCGCAGCTAAAGTTGAGGCTGCCGCCCGGGTTGTCGAAGAGCTTGGTTTAAAGACCGAAAAAGACGAAGCAGACCCCTCCGATTCCGCTGATGAGGCCAAAACTTAATTATGACTCAGAAATATCCAGCCACACAGCGCGATGATCATCCAGGATCAAATCACTGTTATCTGGAAGGACTTCTCCGTTCAACAAATTGATAACATCTCCTTTGATTCCGCAGGCTTTTAGTTGAGCCGCGTCCATCTGCTGAGGTTCATCCGCAAAATTGTTTACGATCAGTATTTTCTGGTTATCAAAGGCCCGAATATACCCGAACAGGTGCGGGTTTCCAGTATGAATGATCTCCATCCCGCCGTTTTGAAAGGCCGGTAATTTTTTGCGCAAATTGAACAGCTTGACCATTTCGTGGAAAAAGCGCCACTCCAGTGTGTCCTGATCGTTTAGATCTTCACGGGCTTCCCAGCGTTTCCTGGAGCGATGAACCCATCGGCTGTCATCGACTTTCGCGGGGTCGGTGAGGTAGGTGTAATCATTCAGCATCCCCCATTCATCACCGATGTAAAGCAGTGGAATACCGCCGATACTGACCTGAATGCTCCTCAGCAGGTTGATGCGCCGGACCGCCCGCTCGATCAATTCGCTGTCTTTTTTCTCAACGGCATCCTCCAGTCCCGCCAGGGATGAAAATGTTCCGGAGATTCGAACATCGCCCGTATCCGCGTTGAATTGAAAGGGAACGCCTTTTGAAAAAGAACCGGGATAATCCCCGGTGTAGAACTTGTTCAAAAACCTGCGATGACCGTCCGGATCGATACCGATTTGTTGGGCATCCTGGTCGTCAAAGGTCCATCCGATGTCGTCATGACAGCGGACATAGTTTATCCATGTGCATCCGGCGGGCGTTCGATAGCGGTTTCTCATGGAATGTTCAAGCAGCTTTACTTCCCGGGTTGCCAGTGCCTCCCACAACAGCGCCATGAGCAGGGGGTTGTAGGACAACTGACATTCATCGGGATGAATGTAACGAATCACTTCATCCGGATGGACGATGGCTTCCGATTTAAACAGCAAACAGGGCGCAGCGATTTTCACCATAGCGTTAAAGGCCCGGATGATCGTGTGGGCTTCCGGTTGATTTTCGCAATTTGTGCCCAGCCTTTTCCAGATAAAAGCCACGGCGTCCAAGCGCAGCACTTCAACACCTTGATTGGCCAGATAGAGCATTTCCTCGGCCATGGCACGAAACACTTCCGGGTTTGAATAATTCAGATCCCATTGAAAGCTGTTAAACGTGGTCCAAACCCAGCGTTTCATCTCCTCGCACCACGTGAAACTTCCCTTCCTTACCGTAGGGAATATGTCTCTAAGATACTTCTGGAACTGATCCGGCAGCTCGCGATCCGGAAAGGTATAGTAGTAGGCCATGAAATCCGGATCGCCGGACTTGGCCTTTTGGGCCCAGATGTGTTCATCGGATGTATGGTTGAACACGAAATCCAACACCAGGCTGATCCCTTCCCCACGAAGCGCGGCCGCCAATTTGGCAAGCTCCTCCATGGTGCCGATATCCGGATTGATGGCACGGTAGTCGCTGACGGCGTAGCCGCCGTCATTGTCCCCTTTGGGGACTTCAAACAATGGCATCAGATGCAGGTAGGTCAGACCGAGTTTCTTAAAATAGGAGGTGTGATCATCCAGTTTTGCCAGGTTGTCGCTGAAAAGATCGACATACAATACCCCGCCCGCCATTTTTTCGGATAAAAACCAGGCAGGATCGGCTTCCCGTTGCTCATCCAGCAGTTTCAGTTCGGCGGGCCGCTCCAGCCAGTATTGCACCAGTGATGTTAAAACCCGTTGAAGGGTATAAAAAAAATCATATTGCCACCCGTATAACTGATGCAGATAGGAAAACAGGCGTTCCCATTCCCTGTGAAGCCTGTTTTTAAATTTATGCCAATCATGCGGTGACTGCTTAAGCTCAGCTGAAACCGCCTTTTCCACTTCGGGAAGAATGCGATCCAGAGACCTCCTGGCCTGTTCCGGTCTCCAGTCATATTCTATCATCGTCGCTTCCTTTCTGTTTTTAGAAACCTATCAGCACATTTATAAGAAGCTTTCAAATAATTCTATGATAATGTTTGATTATCGCTGTTGCTTCACCCTTTGGTTTTTTCAATCTGTTTATCGCTCTGCCCCGCCAATTGTACATCACTGGATAAGCTTATATGCAATGGCCTGCGATCGTCGTGAGCCAGATAGGTGGTGGTTGTCGGAAAAGCGAATTCAATGCCTTCTTTTTCAAAGGCTTGCATTATTTTCAAATTGACTTTTTCAGAAAATTCCACGTAAGCCCAGTAATCAGCCGGGTGATACCAGTAGATCATCATGATGTTTAAGGAAGTATCGTTGAATTCAGTAAAATAAGCCCGAGGTGGAAAATCCGGGTGCATCCCTTCATGGTTGCCGAGGATTTCCCGGATGATTTCAAGTGCCCGCTCCACCTTTTCCGGCGGTGTATCGTAGGTAATGGTGATGTTGGTCAGGCGACGAATGTGGGGCCGCCGGCCGACGTTTTCGATAGCATTGGTTGCCATTTTTTCATTGGGAACTGTTACTAAATGACCCGTCAGGGTTCGAACCCTTGTCGAACGAAAACCAATATTTTCAACCACACCATCATAGCTTTCCACCAACACTCTCTGGCCGACGCTAAAGGGTTTGTCCAACATGATCATGATGCTGCCGAAAAAATTCTTCAAGGTGTCCTGGGCTGCCAGTGCTACAGCCAAGCCACCGATTCCCAATCCGGCCAGCAGGGCACTCAATGGTTGACCCGACAATGCTCTCAAAAGGTAAATCGCGCCGACCACAATCACCACCACACGGGCGATTAGCCGGATCATCTGCACAAAGGTGCTGTCCAGCATATTGTCTTCTCGTTGGGCGAAACGATTCAGCTCATAAACCAGGAGTTCAATCAGCCGGTAGAGGAACACAACGATGGCCAGAGTGCTCAGCACTCCGATGGTGATGTCTGATATCTGAGTTATCGTCTTTGACAAGTCGAGAATTTCTTTGACTGCATAGACAGCCACGGAGATTAAAAGGAGGGCGATCGGCCACATCGCAGCTTTCAAAACAAGGTTTAACCGAACATTTTCTTCCGAATCCTTGAGAACCGTCGTGATATCGGAGACAAATTTGCCGATCACCCGAATGGCCTGATAGATCAGTACAAATATAGCAACAAGCAGAAGGTAACGCCACATCGGAGATGTCATCAGCCACTCCGGAAAAACATTGCGTTGATTATAGATGAAAACGGCTATGACACCGATGAGAATGAAGAGTCGCAGCGTTTTTTTCAGCTTTGACAATGTTTTCTGCGGAAATCTTTCCTGTAGCTCTGCAGGCATGGTGAGCCGGACATTATCCAGCAAGGCCACCAGCTGAAAAGCAAGCACAACAATTGCTAATGCCAACAAAAAAGCTTCCAGCCCGTGAAGAAGTTGCGCCAGCCGTTCAGGGACAACCAGCGGCTCTTCCGCTATGCGGAGTAAGACGGCGAATATCGCCAAACGCAGGGGTGGCAGAAATGCTTGCAACCGCCACAGTTTCGGAGATCTACCCTTGTCTTCCAGGGATTTTTGAATCCGTTGTCGCGTCTTTCGGAAAAGAATCTCTAAAATTATGTATCCGATAACGATAATTGCCAGCGAAATTAACAGGCGCCCGGTGACATTCCCTGAAATGGTTTGCTCAACCAATTGATCAATTTGAATATTGGTTGTTAGTGGATTCATTGTGTTAACCTCCTTTAACTGTTGAAAATTGAGACTGTATGGGAATCTGTTGTTCTGGACGAGTTCACGATAGGTTAGCGAGATCTGCGATTCGACAGGCTCACCACCGACAGAGGGGCTTTGCCGCAGTAGAAAGAAAAGTGATTATTGCTTGATCATGCCGGTCCCGGAGCACGACCTGAATGACGGATACGGCATCCAGGTGGCTGAGCCCATGTAATCAAGATAGATTCCGGGTCAAGCCCGGAATGACCGCTTCGCTTCCCTGTTCAAAGGGAAGCTGGCTGAATCAAATATTTTCCTTTCCGGGCTGAGAAGCATTGCCGAACGGCAGAACCCCCGCTCTTTAGGGCGGGGAACTCCATTTAAAGCCATTTTTTTCTTTTAAACCAGAATACCATCGCGACAAATATGGCAATTAAAATGACCCACAGGACTGGGTAAGACCAGTGCCATTTCAATTCCGGCATGAATTCGAAGTTCATGCCGTAAATACCGGCGATAAAGGTCAGGGGGATGAATATGGTCGCCATGATTGTGAGCACCTTCATCACTTCGTTCATTTTGTTGCTGACACTGGATAGATAGATATCCAGCATCCCGGAGAGCATGTCCCTGAAAGTCTCGGCCGTGTCGATGACCTGGATGGTGTGGTCGTAGACGTCCCTGAGATAAGGCAATATATCTCCTTTTATCAGGTCAGACTCGAGTCTCAGCAAACCGCTGACGATTTCCCGCAACGGCCAGATCGACTTGCGAATGAAAATCATTTCTCGCTTAAGGTTTTGGATAGCCTGAAGGATTTTCGGTGAAGGATGCTCCAGAACCTCTTCTTGCAGCTGCTCTATTTTTTCTCCGATTTCCTCAAAGATCTTAAAATAGTGGTCAACGACCGTGTCGATAAGGGCATAGGCCAGATAATCCGTGCCGGATTTGCGGATACGCCCCTTGCCCTTTCGAATCCTTTGCCTGACGGGATCAAAAACGTCACCTTCTTTTTCCTGGAGCGAGATGACTACGCTGGGGGTAACGATTAAACTGATCTGTTCGTGTTGGATGACATGATTTTCGCCCTCGGAGTAAAGCATTTTCAATATGACAAACAGATAATCATCATAATCTTCCAGTTTCGGGCGCTGCTCGGTGTTTACAATATCTTCCATCAGGAGGGGGTGCAGGTTGAATTTTTCACCCATTTTTTCGATGATCTCGACATCGTGGAGGCCTGAAACGTTAACCCAAGAAACGGATTTTTTGTCCCTGTAGGCCAGACAGTTATCGACGCTGGCGACTTCTGTTTCTTGCAGGTTATCGGCATCGTAGTCGATGATCGTAAATTTGACTTTTTCGACCTTCTTTTCACCCACAAACACAAGGGTCCCCGGCGCTGAGCCTGCCTTTTTGGATGATCTTCTGATAAACTTTCGCATGTGTTTAAACTCCCCTTGGCTAAATTGATAATGGTATTTGAGAATGTAGCAAAAAATTATAGGGGAATAATCAGATTCTTTTTGTCATTATCCGATTAAAAGGTAGAAAATATTTCTGCCGGCTTTACATTCCGGATTGTTCTTTTAGAGCGCCGACGATGTCGATACTCTGCTTGAATAAATCAAGGGTTGTCTGAATCGTGTATTTTTCTTTTTCGATGATATATCCCTCCGACGGATCGTGGGAGATCAGGGCATGATTGATTTTGATCTGCTCGTACATAATGTTGACCTGCTGAGCTGAGGTTGCCAAGCTGCGCTGTCTCACATTGTAAAAGCGGCGACGGTTTTTTTCTCTTAACTCAATGAATAGTGTCAACAAGGCGTGTTCATACTCACAGATTGACCTGATCGCGGAGATGGACAGTACAGAGGAAAGCCAGATATTCTTTTGTTCATTGTAGTTTTCATTGGCTATGCTCATCTTATCCAAATCGCTTTGAATATTTTCGAGCCGGTCGATGTTATCAGATAGAGCGGCTAAAATGGCGTCCGCTTTTTTGAGTATCGCCAGTGTTTCCGGGGGAATTTTTTGAGACAGCGACGTTTGCGGGACGAAAAATAGCAGTAAGAGTGCATATGCGGCGATAGCTTTATACATGGAAGGGTTCCTTTCTCTGATAAAACTGTATTGTTCAGTAATTTCACCTATCATCGCAGCTTTGTCAAGGGCAACAGAAATTGTATTGTAGGTTCCCCTGAAAGGCAAACTGCACTCCGACCATCAGATTTAGCCGGCTGCGTCGAATCCATCGTTATTGCTGAATCTTAAAGGAATCGTGGTGTTCGCATTGAGTCTCACCGGGCCATATGTTATGCTGAATTACTTCAACGCATCTCGAGGCGAAGGCCCATCATACGGTGAGTTACCGAAACCGGCCGGCATTGTTTAAGTCTCGGTTTATAAATGTGAAGCCCCCCGGCCCAAAGGGCGGGGCTTGCTGGGAAACGAACCGGTCGAAAGGAGTAGCAGGTCATGGACAAAAGCCAACCCCCCGTGGTTAAACAATCGCTTTTTTCGTGGGTATTTTCGGTAAAAACCAATCTCCAGGTGCTGTTGGTTGTTGTCATTTTAGCTGCTGTGTTTGCCCGGGTTTTGCCTCTCGAGATGCAAAAGCGAGTGGTAAATGAGGCTATTAAACTGAAGAAAATAGACCTGTTATTTTTTTACTGCGGTGTTTACCTGGCAGCGGTAGTCAGCGCCAACGGACTCAAATACCTCATTAATATTCTCCAGACGGTGATCGGCCAGAGGGTTGGTGCCGATATGCGAAAAGGGTTGTATCATCATATTCTGACCCTTCCCCTGAGTTTTTTTAGAAGGACCCAACCCGGTATGGTCGTTTCATCACTGGTCAACGAACTGGCCACCGCCGGAGATTTTGTGGGGCAGGCCGTAGCAGTTCCCTTGAGCAATACGCTGACGCTGCTGGCCGTCACAGGATACCTGCTCTGGCTAAACCCGCTGTTGGCCGCCGTATCTTTTTCCATTTACCCGCTTGGACTATTTCTGGTGACGCGGCTTCAGAAACGCGCCAACCGTGCAAACAGCCAACGGGTGGATCAAGCACGTCAGGTCAGCAGCAAGATAGCAGAGTCCGTGACCGGCATTCAAGAGATCCAGGCCCACGGGGCTTATCGAATCGAAAACCGCAAGTTCGACACGTTGGTGGATCAACTGATGAAAACCAGGGTCCTTTGGAATTTGTACCGATTTGGTATCAAAGTGAGCAACAATGTCTCCACCAGTATCAGCCAGTTTCTCATTTTCATCATCGGTGGTTATCTGGCCATTAACGGTCGGCTGGAACTGGGGGCTTTGGTAGCATTTTTATCCGCCCAGGAAAAACTCTACGACCCCTGGAGGGAACTGGTTGATTTTTACCAGGATTACCAGGACGCTTCTGTCAGTTACTATCGAACGATGGATTATTTCAACGTTCAACCCGAACACAAACTCGAACCCGAAGACAGGAACCCTTATGCACTGGATGGCAGCATCGAGGTCAAAGATTTGTCATTTGCGACGGAAACCGGCGTTAGGCTATTGGATGATATCAAATTCTCACTGAAGCCCGGCCAGCAATTGGGTCTTGTCGGGTTTTCCGGCAGCGGCAAAAGCACTCTGGCCCAGTGTGTCGGGCAGCTTTATAAATATACAGGCGGACAGATCCGGATCGGCAACCAGGAGGTATCGGGTTTGACCAAAAAGGATATTGCTTACAACCTTGGCTTTGTATCGCAAACACCCTTTATTTTCGATGGAACCTTTCAGGAAAATTTGCTTTATTCTGTTGCGGCTAAACTCGACGGCAACGGCTCTGCTGAGATGCCCAGTCTGGATGATATGATCAATGTAATACAGCAAACGGGTCTTTTTACCGATGTCCTGCGGTTTGGCCTCAATACGGTTTTAGATGTTGAAAGATATAAAAATCTTATACCTCATCTGATTCGGGTTCGGACAAAATTGAGCCGCAGGCTGAAAGTATCACTGGCCGACTATGTTGAGTTTTTCGATAAAGGAACCTATCTTTATTATTCCAGTGTAGCAAAGAATCTGACATTCGGATTTGCCACCGATCCGGCATTCGTTAAAGAAAGATTACCTGAAAATAGATTTTTTCTAAGCTATCTGGCGGAAAATGATTTGATACAGCCACTTCTGTTTCTTGGTGCCGAGCTTTGTAAAATAACCGTCGATATATTAACCCCCCTGGCACCGGATGAATCATTGTTCGAGCAAAGTCCCATAACGGTCGATGAGATGAATGATTATCTAGCGGTCGCCGGGCGGATTAGAGGTTCCGACTTGGATCGGCTTGCTGACCGGGAGCGGCAAATGCTTTTGAAACTGGCTTTGCGTTTCACACCGGGGCGGCATAAAATGGTTGCACTGCCTAAAAAATTAGAACAGAAAATACTGGAGGCACGGACTCAATTCAGAAAGAAAATTTCCGGTGAATATCCGGACACCTTCTCGTTTTATCGCAAGAGGGAATACATTTATTCACACACCATCCTAAATAATATTTTTTTTGGAAGATTAAAAACAGAAAATCCCTCCTTATTTGATAAAATCAATCAACACATTATTCAAATTCTGATAGAAGAGGGCGTGCTGGAAGCTATCGTCGAAATCGGTATGCAGTTTCAGGTGGGTAGCAAAGGAGATCGACTCTCGGGAGGTCAGCGCCAGAAACTGGCTATTGCCAGGGCCTTTTTAAAAAATCCGCGAATTTTGATAATGGATGAAGCCACCGCCGCACTGGACAATAAGTCACAATCGCGCATTCAAAATATTCTGGACACCCACTGGAGGAAAAAGAGCACCCTGATAGCTGTCGCCCACCGCCTGGACATAGTCAAAGGCTACGATAAAATTGCAGTTATGAAGGCAGGTAAAATAGGTGAAATAGGTGCCTATGACGAACTGCTCGCCCAAAGAGGCTTGTTATATGAACTTATCACGGGCGGTCGGTAAATCTAATTCACAAATCAATTTATAGGTTTAATCAGATAAAGCCGGAAATGCCATAATGGTTGAATACCCACTTAAATGGATTACAAAGGACTTGGCTGTCGGTTATGCTCCCCGGTCTTATGATGACTTACACAGCTTAAAACAACAAGGGATAAACGCTGTCATCAATTTGTGTGCAGAGTGTTACGACTTGTATGAGATCGAGCAGTCGGCGGGAATTGACGTGTATTACCTCCCCATAGCGGATGAGGATGCCCCCAATCTCGACGATATGGCTCAAGCCCTCGACTGGTTGGAGGCCCGTCTTGCCGAAGGTAAAAAGATACTGGTTCATTGTCGGTTTGGTATCGGGCGCACCGGAACCTTGATGACTGCCTATCTATTGAAAAACGGATTCAGCCTGAGGGAAGCCCATGAGAAGATGCGCCACACACCAGCTGCTCCGGCATCGCGAATACAATGGGATTTTTTAGATGAATTCAGTAAAAAATTGGGATTGTCAAAAATAAAAAGATCCGTCGGCGAAGATAAAAAGTCATTTGACCTGGGGAAATTTTTTGAGAAATACAAGAAGATGAAAGAGTGGCTTGACTAAATTTAAACAGTTCAGCGCTGAAGGCCAAAAGGAAAAAACGGATGAACATATCAAAACTGGCGGTATCAATTCTCATCTCTCCCTTGTTATCGGTATCTGTCGTTGAAGCCACACCGCCGCCGGATATGATCATGGTGCCCATCAAAAAGACCATCGCTATTTTGAGAAATCCTGATTATCGGAAATCCGGCCATAAAGATTTACTGTGGCAGAAAATTCGAAACGTTATTCGCAACGATATTGATTTCACCCCATTTAGTAGGCAAACGCTGGGTAAGTACTGGAAAACCTTTACCACTCAACAAAAACGAGAATTTAAAGCTGCATTTTTCGAATTCCTTGCGTGCGTGTACATACCAAAGTTAATAATAGGGTATAAAGGCCAGAAAGTTTATTATGACGATATGGAAGTAAAGTTAAATAAGGTGGCTTGGATAAGAATAAAATTTGAGGACTTACCGAATCCGATATTTCTGACGTTTAACATTGTTAATCATGATGGTTTCTGGAAGATATATGACGTGCGCATCGCTGGAGCGAGTCTGGCTGAAAAATATCGAAAACCTTTCGCAGCAGCGCTAACAAAAGAATCGCCGCAAAGACTCATCTGCTGGCTAAAAAAAAGAGTAAAAGAGCAACAGAGATCCGGCCGATGCCCTGTGCCATAAACCGCAGGCTTCGACAGGCTTAACACAATATCCGGTTTTCCCATAAGCATCAGGGGTGATGGTCTTTTGGAAAATGCAACCGTTGCGAGTTGCGTGTTACGGGTCGTGGGTTAAAAAAACGCGCAACGCCTAACCTGCCACGATCGCTTTTGCCAATACCCTACCACTCAGAGGTTACCGTTTAAAGGATACTATACTTGTAAAATATTCAGCGGGATATGATCCTAGTTAGTGTTTATTTTTTAGCTAGCTTCTACTGTAATATAGCGATAACTGCGACATATACGCCGTATAGAAAAACGAAAACGATGCCCTCCCGTCTGTCCAAAGACCGTTTTTTCCCCGTGAACATAAAACCGAACAAGAGCAGACTGGAGAGGACCACGACCACAATATCAAGGTTGCGTGCCGGTTGAAAAGGTAGCGGTTTTATCAGGGCACTGATTCCCAGGATAAATAGAATATTGAAAATATTTGATCCCACTACATTGCCCACGGCGATCTCAACGTTTCTCTTGTAAGCTGCCATTGCCGAAGTAGCCAGTTCCGGTAGCGAGGTGCCAACCGCAACAATGGTCAGCCCCACAAGCGATTGGCTTACCCCTAAATGGGTTGCAATGGTCAAGGCACCAGCCACAATCCATTTCCCGCCCAGGATCAAACCGAACAATCCCAGTATGATAAATACTAAGGATCTTAATAAACCATATTTTTTTGTTGGGATATGCTCCTGCACCCCTTGAATTTCTGTGGCAATGTTAACGGTGTAAAAAAGAAATATGATGAAAAAGGAAAGAAATATCAGACCATCGGAATGCTTCAAAATGGCGGTTGGCGCCGCGTCTATTAAAATATCATTGGCCAGGATACCCATAACAACCGCTGCCAGCAGACTAAATGGAATTTCTTTCCATACGGTGCCTTTTGTCACAGATAATGGATAAATAATAGAGGATATGCCGAGGATCAGAAGTATATTGGCGACATTGCTTCCCAATATATTTCCAATCGCAATCGCGGTATTCCCTTGAAAACTGGCAACAAGGTTGACAAAAAGTTCAGGCGTTGAGGTTCCAAAAGCGACTACCGTCAAACCGATTGCCAGTTCAGAGACCTTTAGCCGTCGTGCTACGGAAGAGGCGCCCGTCACAAGTAAATCGGCACTCTTTATCAGAATTGTAAAGCCTACAAGTAGCAATACATATGGTATCATATTAACGATAAAAATTTGTCCCCTGCCTGCACCTCAGGTAATCGGCATGCGGTTTTAACAATCACTCTGTGTGCAAAAAAAACCTGAAGGAGTATCGATCATGTGGAAAAATTTGCCGTTTAATATAATAATGTGTTAAAGCTGGTTTAAGGTTTCACATGTTAATCAATATTTAATTGAAAGGTAAAAAGAGATGGACCGTTTAAAATCCTTTATTAAGACCTCAATTATAGGTGGTTTGGCGGTAATTCTGCCCACCGCCCTTTTGATTATTATTTTCAAATGGCTATTTGTCAAAATAACCGACATAATTCAACCCCTGACAAATCTTTTTGTCACCAAAACAAAATTTCAGGAGGCTGCTGCCGATGTGATCGTTATCGCCATAATGTTGGCTGTATTCTTTACTGTCGGTATATTTGTCAGAACCAAAATCGGCCAGCTGATACAGGAGTATTTTGAAGGCCACCTTTTAAAAATAGCTCCGGGCTATACGACGATTAAAGCCATTGTCACCCAATTTTTTAACCGCAAAAAATCGCCTTTTTCCACGGTTGCCCTGGTGCAGGCCTTTGAAAATGACACCTTAATGACGGCCTTCATCACCGATCAACACGACAGCGGCCTTTATACCGTATTTGTTCCTACAGGCCCCAACCCGACCACCGGCTTTGTGTTCCATCTTAAAGAACAATACGTCCATCCGATTGGTGTGTCGGTTCAGGAAGCCTTTCAGACCATCATTGGCTGCGGTGCGGGCTCCGATAACATTATCAATTCTTACACACAACAAGTTTCGGATCTTTAGGTTGTGATTCCCCTGCACCAAAATGCCCCGTTTATGGTTGCAAGGAGCTCCCCTGAATCAAGTTTTAAATACCTTGCAGCAGACGTCCTAAGATATCCGCGCCGGTTATCACCCGCCTTTCACCCTTTGCCCAGACTAAAATGATGTCGCGATCGATGACTACCTTACCGGTGCGCTGAGAATGTGATTTTAAATGTAAAAGAACTTTTCCCAATGGAAGTTTTGTGTCTTTTACAATGACGGGTCGATGGCAGTAGCAGTGAGGATCAATTTCTCCTGATTCAAAAAGAACATCTCTCAAAAAGCCGTCAGAGTCCAGAACCAGGTAAGGTTCTTCTGTAGTATCCGTAATTAGCACCCATTTTTTTCCTGAAACCTCGATTTTTTTTAAAAACGGATCGTCAGTTGTGCGTTCAAATTTCGGGAAAATAGGCAGACTATTTTCAACAGGAAGGGCAATTATACTTTTAGGATCGATCTTTTCTCCCTCTTCAATTACCAACAGGTCATCTATGGCTAAGAAATTTAATGCACCTATTCCTTCCAAACGATCAATTTCAGACCTATTTGTCTCAATATGTTTTTTTATCACTTCCCGCAAACCTCTTTCGCGGAAATATTGGATGCTTTCGGCACCGAGCCACATGTCCAGAACTTTTGCTGTAGACTTGGCCGCCGGATACAAAAGGATTTGATAGAGCCGCAACAGCGGTGCAAGCCTCGACGCCATGCGCATGGCATGGCGCGAAAAATAAGCCTGGGGCATTATCTCACCGACAAAGGTGATCACCACGGTTGAAAACAAAAATGCCCAAACTCCGGTCATTACTGAATTTGAAATCAATGTCAGCAAGACGTTGATTCCGACATTTCCCCAAAGTATGGTTGTTAACAGAAAATTCGAGTCTTGTCTCATATGGAGGATTTTTATAGCATCGCGATTTCCAGTGGATGCTTCCACCTCCAGTCTGAGCCGGCTGATGCTAAACAGTGCTAAATTAAGGCCGGAGAACATAGCGGATTGGGTGATGCAAAAAAAAATGCCTGCCCAAGTGCCTGCTGAAGTGAAATACGGTTCATTCATTTTGCCAAATCTCCCAAAGCTGGTTTCAAAATATTACTTTTTATCTGCCTGTGACGAGCTCAGTCAAGACATTTGCGACTTTCGATGCCGCCATAGCTCTTTGGCGTCTGAAGCTTGTTCCACAAATTTGGGGAACTCGGGCTGACTTACTTAAAGAGTGTCAACCAGATGTAATCCAATTATTAAATTACGACATTTTTGATTCGGCTACCCAGAGAGCTTTGGAAGTAAAAACGAAGCGAAGCTCAGAACGAAAAAAAACCGCACATATCGGTGATTGTCGTCAGTAGGGGGCCGGATGCCAAAGCCGGGTCGGTTCTCATACCGCGTAAGATTAATGGAGCAAGTCCGCCAAAACTCACTGCAACCAGTGTATTGGCAGCCAGCGAGACGCTGACAACCAAACCCAGATAGGGATTACCTTTCCACAGCAATGCTGCCCCACCGAGTAGACATCCGAGCACAATGCCGTTTATGATTCCAATTGAGGATTCTTTCGTTAAAACACGTATCAATTCGCGAGGCCGAACCAATCCCAGCGTCAACTCTCGAATGCTGACAGCCACCGCTTGATTGCCGGAACAGCCGCTCATATCCGATATGATGGGGAGAAAAACTGCAAGCACGATCGCCTTTTCCAGAGGGTCCTGATATAATGCGATTACACTGGCGGCAATGATGTTGAGTACGATGTTGATGCTGAGCCATGAAAGCCGGCGTGAAGATCTTTTGAACAAAGGCATCGTTCTATGTTCTTCGCCACCCACGATACCGGCAAATTTTAAAAACAACTGGTTGTTTTGCCGGTTGGCGGCCTCTCTGACCGAAACACTCCGAACGACACCCATAAGTACTCCGTCATCGCTGACAACTGGTACCCCTAGAAAGGAATATTGTCGGAAAAAATCCTTTAAGTCGCTTAATGACGTTTTGACATTTACGTGGAGGGGTTTTTTGATCATAATCTCACTGATACTCTTGCTTCGGGGGGCCATCAGAAGATCCAGCAGCCGCAGGACTCCGATTAGCCGGGCTGAGCCGGAAACCACATATGCATACTGTGGATATCGTAATCCGAGTATGCCTCACCCTGGGCACGAAGATCATCCAACACATCTTTGACCAGCATATCCCCGCCGTAGGACAGATATTCGTTAATCATCAAAGCGCCGGCAGTGTTTTCAGGACAGCTCGTCAATTGCCGGATTTCTTTGGCCCTATTGGGTTTGATATCCTGCAATATCAACTCGGCATCGTCTTGCCTGAGTTTTCTGAGGATACGGGCCTGCTGGCCGCTGCCCATTTCCCGAACAATCGGTACTGCATCTGAAGGGATTAAACGCTCGACGACGCCGGACGCGCCCAATCCTGATATTTTTGAAATGAGAGCAGCCGATCTTTCCGGTCCTATCAATTCAAGCCGGCGGGCTTGATCTTATTGATCTAGGCGGGTGATATAGGGCAATTTGTGCCGATGATAATTTTTCGAGAAAGGCTATAATTTGCGGGCCGTTTCTCGTCTGAATCACATGATATAGGGTCATGCGGTTATCTTCCGTTTCTTTTTCAACCTCTACTGTCATATTATATCTCCCGCTCCATAATTGGCCTTATCTGATTATTCGTCTCGGTCATAACCCCCCGAATGGCATCAGCATGCTTTTCTTAACTCGGTACGTATCGCAGGTGGATGGTAAAAAAAAGAACCACCGCTATGAAACAAGCGATGGACGGTGTTAAAAACCAGCCGATCAGAATGCTGACCAGTTTACGCCGGTTGACGGTATTGATTCCCTTGACAAGACCCACCCCCAGAACCGCTCCTATTACCGCCTGGGATGTTGAAACCGGAACGCCTACAAAGGTGTAGAAATGCACCGTAACGGCCTCGGCCAAAACGACGACCATCGCCGAAAAAGGATCTAAACGCACCAGCCCTCGGCCCACAGTTTCCATTACGGGCCGGCTGAATGTCAAAATGCCCAGACCAATACTTAAACCACCAATCAGAGTGGCCGAAAATACATTCAACCGGCCGGCCCCGACAAAGACCGCAGTTACATTGGCAACATTGTTGGCACCCAGTGCATAAGCCGCATATGATCCGGCAACAATCAAAGCGATTCGGATACAGATATCGGACTTAAATAAGTCGATACGGAGTCTGCTATATGCAGCCGCCAATATCTTGTAGGCCATAATTGCCGTCAGCATGCCCCCGATAGGGGTGCCAAACCAGCAGGCAACCACTTTGCCCAATCCTGTAAAATCAACCAAACGGTTGAGAAATCCAATGCCCAGGATCGCGCCTACGGTAGCTTGAGAAGTTGAAATCGGCAGCCCGATCAGCGTCATTAACGTCACTGTAAAGGCTGCAGCCACAGACGCGACAACCGCTGCTTTAAGGGTCAGCCGAGTGAGGCCCGTAAGGGTTTCAATACCCGCCCCACCCTCCAAGAGCGCTCCCATTAATACAAAAAAAGCCGCTAACAACGCTGCAGACCAGAACTTCAGCATCCTGGAAGATACGGCGGAACCGAATGCATTTGCAGCGTCATTGGCGCCCAGCGACCATCCCAGAAAAATCCCACCCAGAAGAGAAAGCACTAGATTCGCCTTTTCAGGTTAATTATATTTACCCGTTTCGATACGCGGTCTGCCTGATCCGAAATTTCACCCATTACAATAACCATCTCTTTTAGCTGCAACTTGAGAAAGGGCTCGAGATCGGAGTCGAAAAGTTTGATGATGATTCGACGCTCAATATGGTCACAATGACTCTCGTTTTGATCAATGGTCGAAAGCAATGTCTTGATCCCCTCCTTTTTCTTGAGCATCACATCAATTTGCTTGATCATCAGATCGCAACTTTCCAGCGAAACCCGGATAAGCTCCTGGATGTCCAGCTTGAGGAATTCCGGAAAAAAGAGCTTTTGGGTGCGGAGCATATTCAAAATTTGCTCAAAAGAGCGCGGGATCTCATCAACTTTTTCCAGCAGGCCCATGATATCCTCGCGCGACTCGGGAATCAGTGCCCGGCTGTACATCAGTTGATTAATTTCTTCCCGAATTTCATCGGCTACGGATTCAAATTTGTGGGTCTGGTCCATCAGAAAACAAAAATCGTCACTGACGCCCTCCTTCAGGCAAAGATTCATGGCCTTGGCAAAATGGTCTTGAATCATACCAAGGTTTTCCAGGTAGTCGTAAATCAATTTTTCCAGTTGGTGCTCTTTTCGAAATAAAAAATTTAACATAATCGGCTCCAATTCAGGTCTGATTAACAAACCGGATATTTTCCCTGCGCAAGCTCCAGGCAGAATCTGTTGATATCGCCAAACGCTTGATTAAAGATTTCTTTAACTTCCCTGGATACACCCCGCAATGTCTGGCCCTTCTCCAGAAGAAGCCGAGCATTGGCCATTTTGGATTTGCCGATCTGGCTCAAAAGCAGGACATAAACTTCATTGACCCCTTCAACACTTTGACATATTTTTTTTGCAAGCTGATGGGCAAGCACATTGTATACCTTACCGACATGGCTGACGGGATTCTTGCCGGCGGCAGCTTCCGTTCCCATGGGCCGGTTCATACTGATCAAACCGTTGACCCGGTTGTCCCGGCCGACCTGTCCCGAATCCGCATCTTCGGCTGAAGTGCCGGTCAGGCTCAGATAGATTCCGCCGATTCCTCTGTCTTTGTGGTCGAGGGTGTTATGGTTCAAGGATATTTTACGAAACACGCCTTTAGAGAGGCTTGATAAGAAATCCGATATCGCCTCCATCACGGCATCGCAGATATAATCCGGATGCCCCCTACCTTTGCGCTCGACGATTTCGACGCTCTGCCGCGTGACGGTTTGCTGCCCTTTGAGTGTTTCTATAAGAATCATTGTGATCACCTGTTAGAGTTAGCCGTTAAAAAATTTTTACACCAGCGCCCCGGTTTGAAAAAAGACGCACACGATTTTACTTCTCAGGCAATTGGCATGCCAGGTTGTCGTCCATAATCGCCATGCCGGGGTCAACCTATATGGCTCTCGTATGAATATATCAATTAGATTGGTAAAAATGATAAATTTAAGGAAAATCGTATATAAAAAAACATCGAGATGAAGCTAAGAGATCCTGAGAATTTAAAAAAGCAGAACTTCGAGTTCTGATATTTATCAATAGCGGAATTCCTTTTTCCTCTTAAAGCGACGCAGGACCAAGAACAACTGACCCACTGAGCGCTTTCGCTCTCAATATATCTGGCACGGGTATTGCTCTCCATATAATATAAGAGGATTGCTGTCGAACGAAAACCGGTATTTGGCGTCGTCATTAAAATCCGCAGTGAAAAATTACACAGGGTTTAAGGGGGTTGCCGTGGCCATTATCATACCCATGATCATCGAACGAGACAGTCGTGGCGAGCGCGCTTATGATATATACTCCCGACTGCTGAAAGATCGGATTATTATTTTAGGGGCCGCCTTGAATGATGAGGTGGCCAATTTGCTCATCGCCCAACTGCTTTTTCTGGAATCCGAAGACCCGGATAAAGACATTAATTTTTATATCAATTCACCGGGTGGGTTGGTCACTTCAGGCCTGGCCGTGTATGACACGATGCAGTACATCAATCCTGACATCACTACGGTTTGCCTGGGGCAAGCCACCAGCATGGCGGCTTTTTTGCTGGCTGCCGGCACCAAGGGCAAACGCTATTCACTGCCGAATTCCAGGATATTAATCCGCCAACCGATGGGTTCATTTCGAGGACAGGCATCTGATATCGAAATTCACGCCAAGGAAATTATTCGAATGAAAGAGACCTTAAACCGTATCCTAGCCAGACACACCGACAGATCATATGAGCAAATTCAGGCGGATACGGATCGGGACTATTATATGAGCAGCGAGGAAGCCAAGGTCTATGGTCTAATTGATTTTGTCATCAGAAATCGGAACGATCTCTTTCAGTTGCAGCAGAAAGCAGCCTAAAGGCGAATTAGAATACCGCTACTCGGCAGAAAACGATTTATTTCAAGCAGAAACGAGTCCTAACACAAAAAGGAGTAGCCAATCGATGATACCCAGGAATTTGAAAGCGTATCTAAAGGAGCATCTTCCGGAAACCGCCATTAAAAACCGCACCATACGTGAAAAAGGGAGGTGTTTCATGGAATTCGGTTATATGGACGAACACCTTCTCTATCGCATGGGTATCAACCGTGACAGACTCGGTCCCAGACTGGTTGTCTGCATGTGGGATGAAAGCTCCCCTTTGGAAGTCGGTGGCTATCTGGTGGTGGATAATCTGGCCATGGGAAGCCCTGCCATGGGAGGAATCCGGATGCTCCCCGATATAACACCGGTTGATATTCATAATTTGGCACGGGGGATGACACTAAAAAACGCGGCAGCCGATCTGCCCTATGGGGGAGGCAAAGCCGGTATTGTGGCCGAACCCGGCACGTCTGCGGAGGAGCACACCGCCATTGTAAGGGATTTTGCCCACCTGATCGGCCGCTACCGAGATATCTATGTACCCGGTCCGGACGTCGGGACCAATGATGCCGACATGATGACAATTGCCATACAAAATGGCATCGACAGTGCTGTGTCCAAACCCGCCGCCATGGGTGGCAACCGCATTGATGAATTAGGGGCGGCAGCCGGCGGTTTAATTGTTGCGCTCGAGAGACTGTTGGAAATTATGCCGCGATTGACCGTATTGCCCCAGTTTGCCCAATTGAAGGTACCTTCCCCGGAAGAACTGACGGTCATCATACAGGGGTTTGGGGCCGTTGGAGCGCATACGGCAAAGTATTTGACCGAAAGGTTCCCCCGGGCAAAAGTAACCGGTATCAGCGATCTTCAGGGTTATCTCTATGACACTGCGGGCTTGCCGGTGGATAAACTCTTCAGTCTGGCAAAGCAGCGGGGTTTGGTCACGCGCCGCTACTATGAGGAAGAGATTGCGTCAAAAGATTACCGCCATCCCACCAAATTTTCTACGGACACCAACAAACTACTCAGAGAATCGGCGTTTTGTTTCATACCGGCCTCACCTGTCTTTAATTACCTGGGCGTGCTTCCCACAGAGTCATGTTCAATGAGCATAGATCAAATGGGAAGATGGTCGGTAATTATTGAGGGTGCCAATACCTACTCACCGGATCCGAACCGTAAGGCCGCTCGCACCCGCATGGAGCAGGCCGTCTATCGTCGAAAAGGGGTGATGATTGCCAATGACTATTTGGTTAACTCGGGTGGTGTCATATTTGCCGCCCAGGAACACATTATCCCAACGCCCGTGCATCTTCAAATTCCCGATGAAATACGCGGCAACCCGACCGCTGTGGAGGCCTGGCTTTTCGGAAAGGAAACAGAGTTCGCTGAAATATCTGAAAAACGATTAAACGCCGGGATTGAATACAGGGAAAACTCGATTCGGCACAATATGACGGAGTTGGTCGACCTGCTGGCTTCCAACCCGGACTTGCTGCCCGGTCAGGCTGCAGAACGTATCGGCATTCAGCGGCTCACCGAAAAAGAAAGTGAACGCACCGCCAAAGGTATTATGGAACCGATACCCACCATCAGCATTAAAGCCAGTCTACAGGAAGCCGCGTCTCTGATCGTAGAATCCCAAAGCAACATCGTTGCCGTGCTTACGCAAGATGGCAAACTTGCGGGAGTTCTGACTCCCTGGGATATCACCCGGGCCATTTCCGAAGGGGTTTGTGAAGAAAGTGTCGAAAAAATTATGACCGTTAAAGTGATTTCGGCAGATCCTTCCTGCAGTATCCTGGATGTCGTGACTGACCTGGAACAGAACAAAATTTCGGCGATGCCGGTGGTAGAAGACGGGATCGTTTTGGGAATGGTCAGCTCCGATTTGTTGGCTCAGCAGTATCTGTTGCGGCTGCTGCGGCCGCAGGCAAAGAGCTCATAAAGAAAACCCCTTAGGTCTTTGCTGATACATTTTTGGGGTTCTACGGATTATTTCAGGTGAGAATTATTTTCCCCTTCTTTTTTATCCACTGCTATGAAAGGATGCAACAGTGGATTGAATCCATTCGATGTGTTTAGGCCACGGACATTTCTCAATATTCGGATGAGTTGACCGACAGTGACTTCTTCAGGTTCGCGCACCCTGCGCAGCAATTGCAGGCTGAAGAATCGAAAAACCGTTGAGATAGCAAAAATAAATTGCAAGGGAAGAATTTTTTCGGAAAGAAAAGTCATATCGGCTGAGCTGAACAGTTTAAGGATCAAACCTGCTATGATAGGGCTTATGGCTGCCCCAACACCGGCGACAATATTATGGGTAGATATGAACAGGGCCCGCTGCTGTTTCGGAGAAATCCGCAGAATCAAATTATTGCTGCACAGTTGAATACCCGCCCAGAATCCGCCGCCCAGGATATGAAGAATTATTGGCATCAAGGTACTGCCGGGGCGAACGAATATCCACATGAAGGGCAGAAAAACCGCCACCCAACTCGAAATCTGTATGATGGCCTTGTTTTTGATCCGATCCGAAATTTTCCCCCACAGCTTCATGGCAATCAAGTCAGAGCCCGACGAAATCATGGCCAGGGTCGATACAAAACCAAGACTGAAAGTTAAATCCCGCAGCATATAAAGGGAAAAGAAGGGGCCGGCAAAATTCACCGATAAATTCCAGCAAAGTGAAAAAAGCAATAGCTTACGAAAATTTGTTTCCTGCAGCGGCCCCAAAAGGTTTTCTTGTGGGGAGGGGTAGCTCGCAGACAAATCTTTTTGCGGTTCTGAAATACGAAGCAAAAAGACCAGGCTCACCAATCCAGCCAGAACCGCTGTGCCGATGATGAAGCCAAAGCCGATGGTTAATCCTCCGGGAATATGCAGCTTGGCAAAATCAAGTAGATGTCCGAAAACAATTATAGCGAGCATTCCTGCAATACCGTTTAGCATATTACGGGTTCCAAAAAAGTTACCCAGGCTCCCTTCGGGTATCAGGTCCGATGTCCAAGACAGCCAAGATACGTAGCTGATGGCTATAAATGAATGGGACAGAAAAAATAACCCTAAGACTATAGAGGACTTGGCAGGAAGCGATAGCACCGGCAAAAGGGCAACAATCAGAATTAACACCCACAGCAAGCGGGCAATGGCGGCATTTAGATAGGCTATCCTTTTCCTTCCCCCTTTTTTGGTGATGAAAACCGATGCCGGCAATTGTAAAAGAGTGGCAACATACGGGATTGAAGCCAGGAGTCCAATCAAAGACTCGTTCATTCCGAGGTACAGCGCAAAAGCAGTCAGAAACACGCCGCCGGTGAGGTTTGCGAATACGGATGCGAAAACACCGTCATAAAGAGAATATTTAAGATTTTTATTCCTCAATATTTCCATGAGACCACTTCAACAGCTAAAAATATTGGAACAATATCATCGCACCGTACTGTCTTCAAGATAGACTTAACCTAAAATACAGGCACAGGATAATCGCTTTTGTTCGATTTTGATCATATTGCACGATTTTTGCTTACTATTTTAACGTTAAGGTTAACTCGATGATAATTAAGCACCGAGAATTATAGTGATTGGCAAAATAACGTTCAGATTGCCCGAGGGTCAGGCAGGGCGTAAATTTTTATCGACAAGCTGATTACCCCGGTGGTGCTAAGTGACAAAAGGGGATTGCTGCCTGGATGAGCAACCGACGGTGAGTCTTTGTGCTAACCACCATGGGTTAACTGGCAGGGGGGCAGTTGATGGGAAGTGGCCAACTCCAAGCAAAGGTGGCGGTGATTGTGCATCTTGACGAAAAAATTTACCCCCTGCCTGCCCCTCTTCATTCTGCTCTATTTCGGAATATTATTTTGACATCCGCTATAGGTTTGGAAAAAGTAACTATCGACGGGATCGTTGGAAAAAATAAGAACGGCTATAAAAATATCGAACAGGAGTGAAAAATGATTGGATTTATGCAACCAGAATATCTTAAAAAAAGCCTGGCAGAAATACCAAAAGACCTTTCTATCTTACCCCTGCGAAATATCGTTGCCTTTCCTTTCATGATGCTGCCTTTGTCGGTTGGAATTCCGCGGTCGGTTAGACTGATCGAAGATGCATTAAAAGGCGATCATTTGATCGGACTTCTGGCCAGCAAAGACGGATCGATTGACGAACCGGTGCCGGGCCAGATTTACGAAATCGGGACAGTGGCGAAATTGCACCATGCCGTACGAAGCCATGAAGAACATATGCACGTCGTGGTTGAAGGGCTAGAGCGCTTTCGGTTGAAGCACTGGCTGACCACCGAACCTTATCTCCAAGCCTCTATTGATCTTTCTCCAGATATCGTTGAGCCAGGGATTGAACTGGATGCCTTGATGCACAGCTTGCGTGATTTAGCCAAGCAAATTATTACTCTCTTGCCGAATTTACCGGAAGATGTCGGCAATTTCCTTGATCAAGTAGAAGAACCACGATACCTTATTTACATGGTTGCAGCCAATTCACGGCTCAATATGAAAACCAATCAGCGGCTATTAGAAATGGATCATCTCAAGGATAAATATCAAGCATTAATCTATCAACTAACGCGACAGAAAGAAGTATTAACTCTTGGCCGCAAGATTCAAACCGAAGTTCGAGAAAAAATGAGCAAGGCTCAACGGGAATACTACCTGCGCGAACAACTCAAGGCCATTAAAAAAGAACTTGGCGAAACGGATGATATTGAATCTGAAGCCGTCGAATATGCCGTAAAAATTGAAAAAACGGATATGTCCGAAGAAGCCAGGAAAGAGGCGCAGCGAGAATTAAAACGGATGAAAGGGATGGCTCCGCAAGCAGCAGAATATGCGGTGATTAAAACCTATCTGGACTGGCTGCTGGAACTTCCTTGGAATGTGACCAGCCAGGATCAGTTGGATGTCAACGACGCCCGCAGTGTGCTGGATGAAGATCATTATGATTTGCAGGACGTCAAAAATCGAATCATTGAATATCTTGCGGTACGCAAGCTGGTCTGCGAACGTGAGGAAGAATTTAAGCCTGAAACCTGTGTCTTCGACGACAAGGCCATGGGTGCTATTCTCTGTTTCGTCGGACCCCCCGGTGTCGGCAAGACCAGCCTGGGGCAAAGTATTGCCAGAGCTCTGGGGCGAAAATTTACCCGCATGAGCCTGGGCGGCATGCGAGATGAAGCCGAAATTCGGGGACATCGCCGCACCTATATCGGGGCCATGCCGGGCCGTATCATCCAGGCGATCAAGCGAGCAGGCACCCGCAATCCGGTCTTCATGCTGGATGAAGTGGACAAAATCGGAACAGATTGGCGTGGAGATCCTAGCAGCGCACTGCTGGAGGTCCTTGATCCCGCCCAAAACCATGCTTTTCGCGATCACTACCTGGATGTAGACTTTGATCTGAGTGATGTGATGTTTATTACCACGGCCAACCAACTTGAGACCATTCCACCACCCTTGCGTGACCGAATGGAAATTATTCATCTGGAAGGATATACAGAGTATGAGAAGATCCATATTGCCAAGAATTTTCTGGTGCCCCGGCAGCTTAAAGCAAATGGGCTGCGCAAAGAAGAAGCAATATTCACCACAGACGCTTTGCGAAAAATTATACAAAGTTACACCCGGGAGGCCGGGGTGCGAACCCTGGAGCGCCAGATTGGGACAGTTTGTCGTAAAGTTGTTGTAAAAATTGCCGCCGGGGAATCAATTCATGAAGAAGTTACACCGACCGCCGTGCGAGGATATCTCAAAAAAGAAAAATTCGAATCCGAAGCTTCCGAGATAATCGACACTCCGGGGATTGCCACTGGCCTAGCGGTAACGGCTACCGGTGGTGACATTTTATTTATCGAAGCCACCCGCATGCCGGGTAAAGGCAAGCTGACTTTAACCGGTCAACTGGGCGACGTCATGCGTGAAAGTGCTCAAATTGCCCACAGCTACGTGCGGTCAAAGACTGCTCAGTTGGAAATTAATTCAGAAGATTTCGAAAAAAATGATGTGCATTTGCATGTGCCGGCCGGCGCCATTCCTAAAGACGGCCCCTCGGCAGGCATTGCAATGGTAACCGCCATCGCAAGCCTATTCAGTGGGAAACCCGTACATGGCGATGTCGGTATGACCGGCGAAGTAACATTACGGGGCCGAGTGCTGTCGGTCGGTGGTATTAAAATGAAGGTTCTGGCTGCCCATCGCGCCGGAATTACCACTGTGGTCCTGCCCAGAAAAAACGAACCTGATCTGGAGGAATTACCGGAAGATGTGCGTAACGACATAAACTTTATTCCTATCGAGCAAATCGATGAAGCCCTGAAAGTGGCACTGGCCGCTGACAGGTTAAATGAAAAAAACAAGAAGAGTTAAAAGTAACGCCGGAACAGGAATTATCACACCTGTCCCGGCATTGGTAACTCTTTGCTCAGGAATCCGACCGTAAACAAAGGCCGGACTTCAAAGAAATTTATCCGGATAGTCCTTCGATGGTGTGCCCCGTTTCCGTAACCCGCCACCGCACGTTTACGGTTTCGCCCACTTTAAAATCGTCAAGCGTCGCGGGGCGATTGCCCTTTGTCACTTTTGCGTTGGGGGCCAAGGCTCCGCCCACCGTCATCGAGTCATTTGGCACCGGGATTTCGATCACAACCACATTATCTAGTAGGTTAATAGCGGATATTTTACCACCCCGGCTATATACTCGGTCGCCTGCCAAAACTAGAGATGCGATTAAAAGTACTAGGACAAAGGTCCCTAAAAAAATCGCTGATTTCGTTTTAAATGTGTTCATAATATCCTCCTTTAGTTATTTTTTCATAATTTAATCAATAAGTGATGCAATCGATATGCCACATTAAAACTAATTGAATTTATTATAATTATTGACAGTCATCGATATTAGCAGAACTGCTTGTTCCTTTTTCGGATCGACTGCAGTTATACAATCACAATTGGGTTCGAATATATGAAGATAATATGCTGAATACAAACCGAATAACTAACAGGAACTCGCGGTTCTTTCAGTGAAATAATCGGAATAACGAATTCTTTAAAAAAATCTGTTGTTTGAGTCGGGGTCAGTGGAGGGTGAAAAAATAGAAGGGAGCAAAGATATACCTCAGGGTTTGAAGATCTCTTTGCGAATTGCGTATTTTAACATCAACTTATTTAGTTGACGGGTCGTAATGCCGGCTTCATCAGCAGAGACTTTTACCTTTCCTCGGTTTCTCGAAAGAAGCTCCTTAAGATACTGTCTTTCAAATTCTTCGACCGCTTGTTTTCTGGCTTCAGCAAGTGTTGTATCCGGGTGAATCGGTAATATGGCGCTTTCGGGATCTTTTTTGAATAGCTCCTCGGGAAAGTTTTCAGGTGTTAATGCCGGTGTAGATTCAAGCAGGTAAGCTCTTTCCATAAGGTTTTCGAGCTCACGAATGTTACCGGGCCACATATATTTCTCAAGGGCTGCAGTAACGGTCGGATGTATTCGATTGATTTTTTTGCCGTACGTACCGTCAAGCCTTTTCAAAATCGTGTTCATCAGAAAGGGAATGTCATCCTTGCGCTCCCTTAATGAAGGTAGCTCGATGGGCAATACATTCAGCCGGTAATAAAGATCCTTTCTGAAGGTTCCGTCTTCCCTCTTCTGTTGGAGATCGGCGTTGGTGGCGGCAATAATCCTGGCATCGGTTTTAAAAGTTTCTTCACCGCCCACGGGGCTGAAAGTTCCATCCTGTAAAACCTGCAGCAGTTTTATTTGTGATCCCGGTGAAATGGTGCCGACTTCATCTAAAAAGATCGTTCCGCCTTTGGCGATTTCAAACTTTCCGAGTTTTTTGCGATGGGCACCGGTAAATGCTCCTTTTTCGTGGCCGAACAGTTCGCTCTCCAGGAGGGTATCTGGGATGGCGCCGCAATGGACACTTATAAAGGGGGCATCACGCCGGTGGCTGTGAATGTGGATTAATCGCGCCAAAACGCCCTTGCCGGTTCCTGTTTCACCACTGAGCAGGATAGTGGCTTTGGTTGCCGCCACTGCGCGGATTTTTTCATAAACCATCCGCATGGCAGCACTTTCGGTGTGAATCGTATCCAGTGCATCAGGTCGCCAGAACTTATCTCTTAAATAGTCGAGCTCCAGGTTTTTTATGACGGTTTTTTCGGCAGACGCTGCAACTAAACAGACTTCTTCAGCATTGAGGGGAAGGAGAACGTAATCGCTGGCGCCGGCTTTCAAAATCTTGACTGTTTTTCGTATCCACTTCGCCGGTGTCACCAGAATAAGTTCCACGCTGGGGTATAGATTGACGAAAGGCTCCAGAGCTTCCTGATAATCCTCGGATTCAGAAAAAAGATCGATGTCTATAAATGCTAGCGCGTGATCTCTGGCCCTAAGTATATTGACCGCCGCTTCCCGGTTATCGGCATTATCGACGGTGTATTCCGAGCCCAGTGCGGAAATGATTTGTTTGCTGTGTTCTTCAACAGAGGAGACGACTAGAACAGACCGCATTTTACATTTTGGAGGGTTAGTATTTTACATGAATTGATTCAACCAATGATCCGCTAATCTATTTCATACTAGTCGTAAGTGTGAATGTCAATCCAATTCGAAAAAGGATCTTACCCTGGCGATCATTTGCCCTTCAGTCATTTTATCTTGCGTTTCCACCTTTAGGATTTTTTGGGCCAATTCTTTCGATTTTTCGATTTCTTTTTTCAATTCCTTTTTGGCTTCCCCGGGCCCCATAATCACAACCCTATCAACTTGTTGTACTGTTTTAATCAGTTCACGGTAGTATTTTTTAAGCTGTTGCTTGCGGCGATCCTCCATTTTACCATCCACCGCAACCTCCTGTGGTCCCCATGGTGTCTTGCGTGTTCGGGATCCCCCGGACAGCCGAACGCGGCGCTCAACATCTGAGACTATTCTGGTGATCGTTTCCGCCTCCTGTTGTTTTTCATGTCTATGTTCAGCCCTTGCGATAGTGACGATGTAGGCCTTTTTGTGGTCCACCCAGATTCCGACAAATTTTTTCATTTTTTCTCACACCTTTTTTTTATATTTTAGTTTCAACGGTTCACCTCCCTGTTCATAGGGAAGCTATCTGAAGCCAACGGCCATCCCGTGCCCAGCACGGGGTGGCTTGGATTTTTAGCCTTTGGCTGAAAAGGCAAAAGCACATCAGTGTTTTAAACGTTGCACTTGCAACCGGGTGTGAAGCACCCGGTATGTATGGCAAGAAACAGATAGTTTCCTTTCCGGGAAGCCCCGTCCTAAAGTGCAGAGAGCCTCACTACACTCGCATCTGCTGTCTTGCAATCACCAAAGCAACCGTTATGCCAGATTTTTCCCTAATCATCGGATCTCGCTAGATATCAGTGTTATCGATATGGCAAGTCCCTGAAATCATACTAATAAATTCAGACACACAGTTGACTATTCGATATGAAAGAACTGAGTTGCCGCGGCCTTGTAAAACAGATAGCAGTCCAATGGAGAACTTCAGGTTCCGATTATTACGGTAAAAGAATTCTCAAATCCTTTTTTTGGGATTCATGCCCCGCCGTGGAGTAGCCGTCGACAAATAAAACATGTGATTTTAACAACTTAATCATTTTGGCTCACTAATTGCTTTATTTTGAGATGGGAGTCTCGCATTGATCATAAAAACAATGGGAGCGAATACCCATTTTATTTTGGGCGCAAAAATATTTCGGCGATATCCAGTAGCTTTTCTTAGTATTAGTAATCGGGACAACCAAAAGTGAGGTGATAATAGTGCAGCACCGGTGGACGGCTTGATGATCACCACCGAAGCCCTGGTTTCTGAAAAGCCGGAGAAGAAAAAGAAACCGGCAATGCCGGAGATGGATGAAGAAAGATATTAAACCAATTAATTTCAACAAACTTGTCACAAAATAGTAAATATACACGCTGCGCTAATGTTGGAAGTAGTGGATTAATTGATAATTAAAACAACCCTATTACTCTAACTATTGGCGCAGCGAAATCTTATCTTAAGAATCTTATCTCAAGGAGAAGAAATTGAATAGAATCCGCATTTATCTCCCGTGTATATTTTTAGCAATGATTTTCGGATCTGAAACTGTCGTAATTGGTCAAGGACCTGCTGAAAAAATGTGTATCCCGAAAATTATTATAATTCAGCCCCCTGAAACGGTAGAGGCCAAAAGAAATTCAGTTGAATTTCCACATACCAGTCACTTCAAATTCCCCTGCAGAAAGTGTCACCATACATGGAAAGGGGATGCTGCCATCGTTAATTGTACAACCTCCGGTTGTCATGATGTGACCGTTTCGCCCATTAAGTCTAAAAAGAAAGGCTCAAAGAAAGTAAAAGCGATGAGGTACTATAAGACAGCTTACCATACCCTGTGTATAGGATGCCATCGAGATATTAAACTTAAAAACAAAGCACTGGAGGAGTCAAATCGGAAACTAATTTACAAACTGCGTTATCCCGGGCGGAAACCAACTTACAAACTGCAGTATCACGGCCCCACCAGCTGTAGTAGGTGTCATCCGAAGGAAAAATAATTCGTGAAAGGGAGAAGCAAAAGTGAGGTGATAATAATGCAGCCCCGAGATCAAAAGACGTTGCTGGTGGCAATGGACGTATCCGAGCGAAGTAAAAACACTGTTAAGCAGTTGGCTAGAATCGATCGCTTCCGAGAATACAAGATTGTTTTATTTCATGTTTTCAATCCAATACAGGAAATTTATTGGGATCTAGAAATAGATCCTAAGGCGATTGTGTCTGAGAAAGACATTTTTGCTTGGGAAGCTGAGAAGGAAAAGAAGACGACCGATTTCATGGAACAGGCACAAAACCTTCTTGTACGCAGCGGGTTTAATAAGGATTTCTTAGCGGTAAAAATTCAGCCACGTTTAAAAGGAGCCGCTAGAGATTTCATCGCTGAAGCTCGGCGAGGATACCATGTTTCGGCAATTCGACGACGCGGAATGTTACAAGACACATCCGGCATCGTGGGGAGTGTATTCAGCAAACTTGTTGAAGCGATCTCTTTTGTTCCTTTGCTAATTATCGGCAAGCAACCTTTTTCCGGTAATATTATCATCGGGATTGATGGTTCTGAAAACGCTTTGCGAGCAGTTGATTTCGTAGGCGAGTTACTGGGGGGATCTGACTGCAGGGTGCATTTATTAAGTGTTGTGCGCAGGATTCAAGGTTTCGGACAGAAGCAACATCAGTGGCAGACGCTAAGTAAAATGATTGAGCCCTTTTTCAAAAGAAAACTGACGGCATCGCTTGAGGAATCCAAAAAACGGTTAATGGTAGCTGGATTTACCAGTGAACAGCTATCCGCCAAGGTCATCACAGGCGAGGACAGTCGTGCCGGCTGCCTTGTTCAGGAAGCCGAAAGGTTTGGCTGTGATACCATTGCGCTGGGAAGAAAAGGCTTATCGCAAGTAATGGATTTCTCCATGGGAGGTGTGACGAGAAAGGTTATCCAACTGGCCCAAGATAAAAGCATCTGGGTGATAAATTAATGCCGCAAAAAAGCAAGCTTTGGAATGAATTCAACAACGGCTTCAGGTTCTGTAAATCGGGATCGGATGTTCCGGCAGGGTGTCTTTGAATTCTATAAAAAACTAAATAACAAATATTTACAGTCCATTAATTACAGTTTGGCACGCTAGTTGCTTTTAATTAATGGGGGCGTTTTTTAATTCTTAACCCTAAAAAATACTTTTAACATCACGGAGGGTGGACATATGAGTAACGAAACCAAAACACGCCAAATAGTCTTTTGGAAAAGTGAGGATTGGTGGGCCTGTTATCTGGGGTGGTTTATTTTACTGCTGGCCATCATCGGGTTAAAAGAAATTGAAGCCGGCAAATGGGTGGTCCAATTGTTGCCCGAAGGTCCCAAAATCGGCAAGAATTGGACATCTCTGGCAGCCATATTCCCCAAAGGCTGGGCGACCGTCTGGGCGGCTGTCGGCATGTTCATATTTATGGCTGTCATTACATCCATCGGCGGTTTAGTTATGAAACTGGACCTGAAACGTTACCTGCCGGGCTTCCTCGTCATTTTCGCTCTGGCTTACGTGGCATTGATCCTATCGAATCAGAAATTCTTCAACAAATGGGGAATAGAATACGTGATTTTTGCACTGGCTTTCGGACTGCTTATTAGCAACCTTTTTAAAGTGCCGGAAATTCTGAAAGTCGGCGGACGCACCGAATATTTCATCAAAATTGGCCTGGTGTGTATGGGAGCGGATATCTTTTTTGGTGATATTATCCGGGGCGGTTTCATCGGCCTGGTCCAGGCGGTGCTCGTCGCTTCCAGCGTTTGGTTTATGACCTATTGGATTTGCCGCAAATTCATGGTTTCCGAGCGTTTCAGCGCCATTATTGCCTCGGCCAACGCAATTTGCGGAGTGTCCGCCACTATTGCCGCCGGCGGTGCGATCCAGGGCGACAAGAAGGAAATCAGCTATATGATTGCCTGGGTGCTGGTCTGTGCGGTGGTGCTGATTCTGATCATGCCGCCGATTGCCAAATGGATGAATCTGCCCAACAATTGGGCCGGTGCCTGGGTCGGCGGGGTGATCGACAATACCGGTGCGGTAGTGGCGGCCGGGGGAATTATCGGGGGTGATGCCGCCTACAAAACGGCTGCATTGGTTAAAATGTCCCAGAACGTGCTCATCGGTTTAGCGGCCTTTTTAATCGCCCTGTGGGCCACCATGAGCCTGGATCGCAAGGAGACCCCAACAGCGGAAAGGCCTTCCTTTATGGAAATTTGGTACCGCTTCCCGAAATTCGTGCTGGGGTTTGTGGTAGCCTCCCTGATAGTCTCTTTTATCGCCGAACCGGTGTGGGGCGAGAAGGTGGCCAAGCTAGTTGGCAATGCCTGTAAGACTTACCGCAACTGGTTTTTTGCGCTTTGCTTTGTCTCCATCGGACTCGAGACCAACTTCAAGGAGCTGGTATCCGTCGGCGGGGGAAGACCGGCGATTGCTTACTGGATTTCCCAAACCGCCAATGCCGTCTGGACTCTGTTCATCACCTGGATTCTGTGGTCCGGCACGTTCTTTACCCCAGCCATTCCTGCGGACTGATAGCTGACCTACCACAGGGGAGACGTTCCATTGCGAACGTCTCCCCCAATTTTATACGAAATAGATAATTCAGGGGCCGGGGTATTTTTTTCACGGCAAGATGCCGGGTTGTTGCCTGCCAAGCCTGACAGCGGCAACTGCCTTGCATTTTACTGCTAACTATTTAAAACTTTCACACCAACAAGAACCGACACCGGGTTTTGCCTTTCTCGGCGGCAATAGCCCTCTGCCCCTTTGAAGCACAGGGGCGATCATCTTGTCGTGAAAAAAACACCCCGACCCCTCAAATATTCTGTTATGTTGTCGCGCTAAAATGCTTTTTCGAAAAGGCGACTCGCTCCTCAATCGCCGTCAGGTTATGGTGATGCTGTTCAACCAGCTTTAGACGCGGCAGCAATCCTGATCGGTTGGCGATTTGAATATTGAGACCCGGACGGGCGTTCAGCTCCAAAATTAACGGCCCTTTATCTTTGTCCAGCACAAGATCAACACCGATGTATCCCAGACCAATCAGCTCATAACAACGGGATGCAATATGAAGCAGTGTATCCCAGCTCGCAATTTGAACACCGGTAACAGGGTTTCCGGTATCCGGGTGCTCGGTAACAATATTATCTCGCCACACCGCGGTTAGGGTTGTTCCGGTAGTGATATCAATTCCGGCGCCAAGCGCCCCCTGGTGTAAGTTGGCTTTGCCGCCGGACATGCGGGTTGGCAGCCGTACCATGGACATCACCGGCACCCCCAGAAAAACGATCACCCGAATATCCGGCACTCCCTGATAACTGATGGCTTCGAATACGGGATCAAATTGCACCCGATATTCGATCAAGACTTTATCCGGCTGCCCGCCTAAACTATAGATACCGCTGATGATATTAAACAGATGATAGGCGACTTCTTCAGGGTTCAACAGTGTACCGTCGACTTTGCGATACATATTCTTGGAGCATCCGGAGATGACCAAAATGCCTTCCCCGCCTGAACCTCTGGATGGCTTTATGGCAAATTCCGAATAAGATTTCAGCAACGCCTCGATATGCCGAACCTGATATTCCGTCTCCACCACTTCATAAAGCTCCGGTACGGCAATACCGGCTTTCAAGGCAATTTTTTTGGTCTGCAGCTTGTCATCCACAAGCGGAAATAAGCGGCGCGGATTGTAGCGCAGGGTATATTCGGCGTTGCGGCGGTTGATGCCCAGCACACCCATTTCGGCGATGCGTTTCTTTATCCTAAACATCGGATTTTATCTCGGTTAAAGCCTTAAAACGGCGAAGTTCCATTAACCTGAAACCGGAATAGCGTCCCAGCAATATGGTTGCGGCAAGCAATATCAGAAGCAATTCGGGAAATACAAACACCAGATGTTCAACCAATTTAATGCTCATTATCAGATAGGCGATCACTGCTGCGACAATTGATCCGACCCCCTGTTTGATGGTTTCAAAAGCCCCCAGCTCATCCCATACGATGGACATCCGTTCGATGGTCATGGTTAAAATGACCATGGGAAACAGCGCCACGGAGAGCCCTCGCTCAAGCCCGAGTTTGTTTGTCAGCACACTGAGAAATGCCATCAAACCGATCACGACAATTAATATTGCCGCTAATCGCGGTACCACCAGTAATTTCAAATGGTCAAAGTATAAACGAATCAGCAGCCCGATGCCGACCACCGTGGAAAATAAAAAAACACCCCACAGCAGCCGGGTCTCTCTAAATGAAAGGGCAATCAAAACCGGCATAAACGTGCCGAATGTCCGGATACCGATAACATTGCGAAGAATAACCAGAAACAAAACACCGACGGGAACCAGCAATGCCACTCGATATACGGCCTGGGTTTTGGCTGGCAGGCTGAACAGGGAGAAATCCAGCAAAAACGGCTTTTTGATGATGCCCTTTTCAACCGCCAGCTGCAGAGCGGCTTCCTCACCGCGCACAACCGATAACGATACCCGCAGATTTTTTACTCCTAGGGCCTGCACCAGCGGTTCCACGCCTTTCCACCATGCCAGATAGTCTTCAGGCACGTCACGCTCTCCCGAAAGCGGTTCGTAGGAAATCCAGCGGTTCTTATCATAAACCTCCAGCCAGTGTATAATGGGAGCCTCTCTTCGTTGCGCTTCCAACCGCAGGCCGTGTACAGCACGGGCGTGGATGCCGGCCAGGGCCAGCAATTGAACGGCAAGGTCGACCTTCTTTTGAACCGTCGCTTTTTTACCTAAAAACAAGGCGACATTATCCCCCGGTTGCGAAGCGTTCAGCTGTTTTAATAATGCTGCCACCAGACTGTCCGTATCTGCCGACTTTTCACGGACATCGAATAGGATCGCCCGGGATGCCTCGCGATAGGCACCGCTAAAATCAGGTTGGCTCGGTTCGGCTTTGACCGGCTGGGTTGATTTGATATCTCGATCTACCCGATATACCGATGCCTTATAAAACAGGGTTTGCGATCCTCGGGCCTTGCGAATCGACCAGATGACCTTGCGCTTTCCTTCCTCGGTGGAAACGTCAACCCCGTACCCGCGGGATATGAAATTTTCGTTCACGATAGTAAAACGCTTCGAAGTGCGCGGGATGCGCATGGCAACCTTTACAGGTGTGTCACCGGCCTCGAATGTGAGGTGAGCCTCGATGTCCCAAACATAGGTCAGGGTCTCAGGGATCAGGGGGAAATCTAAGACCAGGATTTTATATAAAAAAAGCGCAAGGCCCACGGCAGTTAAAAATCCCGATAAAAAATACAAGTGGCGCTTGTTCATTCATCCGATCCTTCCCGGCAGCTTGGTTTAATGGTGAAGGTAAGCCCCGGATCGACAATAAATGATCCTCTAAGAAAGCTCCGGCCGATCAGCATCTGGTAATTAAAGCCACTGCGGTCCTCCAGGTTGACTTCGACTTTTTTGTATGTGTTTCCAACACAGATTCCGAGTTTGATCACCGGGCGTATGTCGGCTTTTTGGCCAGTCTGTTTGATCTTGGCTGTCCGGATGACCTCCGCTTCAAGTGTCTCTATGCGATTTTTGTAATTGCGAAGATCAAACCGTACCCAGGTTTCACCATCTCGTGTAAATCGTTCCAAATGCTTTGCATTCAGCGAAGAATTTCTGGCCCCGGTGTCCAGTTTGGCCTTGATTTTCATATTTCCGGGATGAATGCTGACCGTTTCAATCCACCCGACGATGCGTTTTTCCGCAGCCACAGCAAAGATCGACAGGCCAACAGAGATGGATACGATCAGTACCAGAATTTTTGATAATCTTGCCATCATTTTAATCATTTCCTCATGCCGTTTCCGGCTACCTGTGCGGCTGATTCCCGATGGGTTTCCCCCCTGACTTCAATGGTTTCCGTGACCACCCCAAAGGCTTCGGGATCAATTTTAGGGGTGATCTTTTTTTTCATCAATAAGTCTCAGTTCCAGGGGTTTCTGCGTGTCCAGATGAACATCACGTTGGGGAAACGCGATTACCAGGCCTGCCTCACGGAAAAGTGCATCGACACGAAAGCGAACACTGCTTTCGATCTTGCGGCGTTCGATGATCTGGCGAATACTAATCCAGAAATAAACATCGAAAATCAGTGCGTTATCGCCAAAATCATTAAACAGCACGAAAGGCTCTGGCTCCGGAAGTAGATTTTCAATTCCTTTGGTAGCTTCCAAGAGCAGCTTTTTAACACACTCAACCGGAGATCCATAGATGACACCTACGGTTACACGGGTTCGAATTTTTTTATCGGATAGGGTCCAGTTGGTAATGTTTTTTTCAAGGAAACTGCTGTTGGGTACCAAGATGTGAATATTTTCTCCCGTGCGAACCCTTGTGCTTCGTGCCCCAATATCTTCAACTTGTCCCAAAATGCCCTCGATCTCAATCAGATCCCCGATGCTGATAGGACGCTCGGCCATTATGATGAATCCGCTGATAAAATTGTTGATCAAATTCTGGGCCCCGAAACCCACACCAATGGCGATGGCACCGCCTAAAAATGCAAATGCTGCCACAGGAATATTGACCATACGCAGGGCAAACAGAAAAACAAGCAGATAGGCTAGAAACAAAAGCATTTTTTGAAAGGCCGAGGCCGTGGTTTCTTTAAGCCGCGCAAAGGAAAGCAGTCGCCGGGTCAGGATGCGAACCAAATACTTGGCGATCAGAATGCCGATAATCAGAATAAAAAAAGAAACAATCAGCTTTCTGACCGTTACCGGTCGATTATCGATGACCCAAATCTCAAAATTCCAAATACTTTGAATTTCATCCCAAATTCGAGAAGCCTTCCGTCCAATGGGAATTTTATCGAGCTTTAATGAAATCTCTTCTACAAGCCGGCTGTCCACCTGCTCGGTCAACAAAATTGTAGAAATATATTCGAAGCGATGATTTGCCAGTGTTTGCATGGCTCCCAGTTGATTTTCCAAATGGTTTTTAACTTCTGCACCAAACTCCCCTTCTGCAATTTCTTTTTCGAGGGTGGAAATTTGAGACTGCAAATTGGCCTGGTAATTCTGCTGCAGGGTGATGGCATTTTCGAGGTTTGCAAGGTAATCCTCGGCTTCCTCATTCCAGCCGGTAAGTTTTTGGGTATCGACTTCCCCCCTGATGAGAGTATGACGCTTTCGGACGGTATCCTCCTGATGCCCGAGAAGTCTTGATGTATCTTCCATTTGTTCGATGATATTTTGATAGGTTGTATGCCAGGCTTGGCGTGCTTTTAAGGCGGCTTCCGCGATGATTGACTCATTTTGATTCCTGGCCATCTTTAATTTTTTTAATGCTTCGAGCCAGGCCTCTTCTGCCTTTTTTTGTTCACGAGTGAGTTTTTCTAAATTTTCGGCCAACACCTTTCTCTTATTGGTAAGTGAGTTGAGCTGCTTTTGCAGGTCGGCTTCGTTAAAGGTAAGGTGGTTACGGACCCAAACTACTTGTTGCAAATATAACTGTTCCCGAAGCTTTGCGATCTGCAATTCGATTTCTTGGTTTTCCTGAGTTGCCTTCTCCAGGTAAAAGAGGGCTTCAAGATAGTCCTTTTCCGCCTCTGCCTTTTCAAACCTCCATGCAAGACTCCGGGACACTGCCTCTGGCGGCTGGATCTCAATTTGTTCTTTTAACGTTCGCCACTGTCCCGCCGCTTTTTCAAACCGCGAGGTTATATTTTCCGATGATTTTTTCGCAAACTTTACCGCAAAAGCCAAAGTTGATTTCTGCTGTTGGGCGGCCGACAGCTCCCCTAATAGGTTGTCGTAAAAGCTCAAAAAATAGGGGGGGTCTTGAGAAACGCCTTTCTTTTCTTGAGTAGAAAGTTTTTGCAGTAAAAAATTTTCTTCTTCTTTTAAAGCGATTTTCTTTTTTACAGCCGTTAAAAGCTGCATATAGATCGATTGCGTAGCCTCTAATGTCGCAGTTTGTTCCCGAATCTCTTTTAATGAAACCCCCAGCTGATTGGCGGATTTTTCGGTCTCCGTCTTTTGGGCTAATAGAATTTTTTCCTTTAACGCCTGTACCTTTTCTTGAATTTCATCTGGCATGGGGAGTTTAAAATTTGCACGCTTAGCCGGGAGACCAACAGGTATTTCCTTGACCTGGGCACCAGTTGAATGTGACCAGTTGAAAATAGCGCATAAAAAAGCCAGCCCTATAGCCATTCGATTCGATAAATCTGAGCATCGCATGAGATCAGACTCTTTTCTACGGGTTCTATAAGTTTTTTATCGTAGCCTACATTGAGCGTTTTTTTTCCGGCCATTGCGAGCAACCGATCCAGTCGGTGGCGAGGCAATCCCAAAAGCCGGGTCGAGTTTAGTTTGGACTGTAGTGGTCCACATCGATTTTATTGTCCTTGAGGTCAACCCGGATGACGTTCCCTTCAGGGATGTCGCCAGCGATCAAGGCCCGACCGATGCGGGTTTCCAGCTCCCTTTGAATATATCTGCGCAGCGGACGCGCACCATATACCGGATCATACCCTGATTCAGCAATAAACCGGCGGGCAGCTTCGGTTATTTCCACCTTCACGTGCTGCTCCTCCAGACGTTTAGAGAGATCTTGGGTCAACAATCCGACGATTTGTTCAACCTCATCTAGCGTCAAGGGTTTAAATAAAACGATATCATCGACGCGGTTGAGAAATTCCGGGCGAAATTGCTGCCTGAGCTCACCCATGACCCTTTTTTTAGCGGATTCTTCGATTTCACCCCGATCCGTGACGCTTTCCAGCAGATAATGGGAGCCGATATTGCTGGTCATGATGATCACGGTGTTCTTGAAATCAACCGTGCGCCCCTGCCCGTCGGTGAGGCGGCCGTCATCGAAAATTTGCAGCAGCACACCAAACACATCGTGGTGGGCTTTTTCGATTTCGTCGAACAGAATCACGCAATACGGTTTACGGCGCACGGCTTCAGTCAGTTGCCCGCCTTCTTCATAACCCACATATCCGGGAGGTGCTCCGAGCAATCGCGATACCGTGTGTTTTTCCATATACTCGCTCATGTCGATGCGCACCATGCTTTCTTCGGAGTCAAACAGCGCTTGGGCCAGGGTTTTGGCAAGTTCCGTTTTACCCACGCCCGTTGGACCCAGAAAAATGAATGTCCCAATGGGCCGCCGGGGATCCTTAATGCCGGAGCGTGCCCGGATGACGGCATCCGCTACCAGTTGGACGGCTTCGTTCTGTCCGATTACCCGTTCATGGAGCACTTCGTCCAGACGCAATATTTTTTCCCGCTCGCCTTCCATCAGCCGGGAGACCGGAATTCCCGTCCAGCGTGAGATGATTTCGGCGATTTCCTCTTCAGAGACTTCTTCACGAAGCAGGCGTTCGCCCGCATGCCTTTGAGAAATCATTTCCTCCTCGGTTTTCATCTGGCGCTCCAGATCAGCCAGCCGTCCGTATTTTAATTCCGCAGCGCGATTGAGATCATACTTTCTTTCGGCCACTTCGATCTCATGACGAATTTTTTCAATCTCTTCGCGGATGGCCTGGACTTTTTTGATCGCCTCCTTCTCGGTTTCCCATTGAGCGCGCATGGCACTGTTCTTTTCCCTGAGATCAGCCAGCTCTTTTTGCAGCGTATTGAGCCGATCCTTACTGGAGCGGTCGCGCTCTTTTTTAAGAGCGGCTTCCTCGATTTCCAGCTGCATTATCCTGCGGGAAACCTCGTCCAACTCGGTGGGCATGGAGTCGATTTCGGTACGGATCATGGCGCAAGCCTCGTCCACCAGATCAATGGCCTTGTCCGGTAGAAATCGGTCACTCACGTACCGGTTGGAAAGGGTGGCGGCGGCCACCAGCGCAGCATCCTGGATTTTAACACCGTGATGGACCTCATAGCGCTCCTTGATGCCGCGCAGAATGGAAATGGTGTCTTCCACGGTGGGTTCGGACACCACAACGGGTTGAAAACGTCTTTCCAAGGCCTTGTCTTTTTCGATGTATTTGCGGTATTCATCCAAGGTGGTGGCCCCGATACAGTGCAACTCCCCCCGGGCCAGCATCGGTTTGAGCATGTTGCCGGCATCGATGGCTCCTTCAGCCTTACCGGCCCCCACGATGGTGTGGAGCTCATCGATAAACAGCAGGATACCGCCTTCAGATTCTTTGATCTCCTGCAACACCGCCTTGAGGCGTTCTTCGAATTCACCGCGGTATTTGGCACCGGCTACCAGGGCACCCATATCCAGGGCGAAGATGGATTTATCTTTCAACCCTTCCGGTACGTCCTGGCGCACGATCCGGTGAGCCAGTCCCTCGGCAATCGCTGTTTTACCGACCCCGGGGTCGCCGATCAGCACCGGATTGTTCTTGGTTTTACGGCTGAGAATCCGGATGACCCTGCGAATTTCGCCGTCGCGACCAACCACCGGATCGAGTTTGCCTTTGCGGGCTTCCTGGACCAGATCCCTACCGTATTTCTGTAATGCTTCGTAAGTACCCTCCGGATCGGCGCTTGTCACCCGCTGGTGTCCGCGCACCGTGGACAGGGTTTTCAGGAGGGAATCGCGCGTGATGCCAAATTCCTCGAGCACTTTTCCGGACGGCGTAGTGCCGCCCTCATCAATAAAAGCCAGCAGGATATGCTCTACGGACACATATTCGTCTTTCAGCTTGCGAGCTTCATCCTGGGCTTTGACCAACAGCTTATTTAGCCTCTGGGTGACATATACCTTGCCGGGCTCGATGCCGGGACCACTGACGCGCGGCTTTTTTTCAAGCTCCTGTTGCAGCCGACCCCGGAATGAATCCACAGGGATTTCCAATCGCTGCAACAGTCGCAGAAAAAGCCCGTCGGACTGCTCTGTCAGAGCCAACAGAAGGTGCTCTCCATCAACCTCCTGGTGGCCGAAGTTTATGGCCTGGGTTTGAGCCTCCTGCAGAGCTTCTTGTGATTTGATGGTAAATTTGTTGAGATCCATTGTTGTAACCTCCTGAAAAGTAGCTAAACCTGTTTTTCCAGTTCGCGAATGCTGGCTTCCAGCTCCTCGATGCGGTCCAACAGGTCCAGGACCTCACCGATGCCGGAATAATTGATGCCCAGGTCATTTCGAAGTCTTAAAATTCTTTCACTATTTGATCATATATCTTTACATGATTTATTGGTTTTTAACCCCGGCAGGCATATTTAGTCAAGATAGGTTTTACTCTCAATACACCATCTTATGTGATTAACATTCGTTATTTCATTATTCCACAATTACACCCTGCCAACATTTCCTCCAGGGCTGAGGTTATAGTGATTGTCAAAATGATGTTCCGATAGCCCGAGGTGCAGGCTGGGGGTAAATTTTTATCGACAAGCTGATTTCCCCGGTGATGCTAAGCGACAAAGGGTTGTTGCTGCCTGGTTGGGCAAACAGCGGTGAGTCTTTGTGTTAACCACAATACTCTGGTAACTGGCAGGGGGGGGCAATTGATAGGAAGTGGCCATTTCCAAGCCAATGGGGCAGTATTTGTGCATCTTGACGACAAAAATTTACCCCCTGCCGACACCTCGGGCAGTCATAATGTTATTTTGACAAGCACTATAAAAGCAGCCGGGTTTGATAACGACGATGATGGATGAAAGTCACAAAAGGAGGGGGCTAAGGTTATGTTGGATTATTTAGAATTCCATTTCATCCAATGCTTTGCGAACACCAGTGACCGTGGTTTCAGACAGGAGCCGTTTTGCAAAAGTTTCAGCATCTGATAACCTGAGGCTCGCAATGAACTTCTGTATGCCCGGCAGAAACCCTGGATATACGCTGAGACTGCGTATTCCAATACCAAGTAAAAATGGAATATAATCCGTTTCATGAGCCATCTCACCACACACCGAAAGCTCCTTTTTTTGCTTTTTTGCCGCCCGAGCTGTTTTTGCAAGCCCTCTTAGGACTGCCGGATGGTAGGGTCGGTAATAGTGGGCTACTTTTTCATTGCCCCGATCGACTGCCAGCATGTACTGAATAAAATCGTTTGTGCCGATCGATAGAAAATCGACCGCGTTTGCAAGTTCATCGATGATTTCCAGCACGCAGGGCAGCTCGATCATCGCTCCGATCCGGGGTTTGGGGTGATGGGCTAGATCTTCACGCTGCAAGGCGTCGATGCAATCATAAACCTCACGTTGTGCCTCCTGGTACTCATCCAACGAAGAAATCATGGGAAACATAATGCTCACTGTTTCCGTTTCTGAACCGGCCCTTAAGATTGCCCGCAGTTGTTGGCGGAACATCTCGCGGTGGTACAGGGTAAAACGTATGGCTCTGAGTCCGAGATCAGGATTGTCCTCTTGCGGGGTGGCTGCATATGCCGGCATTTTTTTGCCGCCGAGATCCAGGGTCCGAATCGTTACATTTTTTCCCCGCATACCATCAAACAGCTGTTTATAGACAATATATTGTTCTTCTTCAGAAGGAACGGATGATCGAATCAGAAACGGAAATTCGCTCCTGTACAACCCTACTCCCTCGGCTTTCAATTCTCTGGCAAGCGAGAGGTCCCGCAGAATATTGACGTTTGCCAGAAGTTGAATGCGAACCCCGTCTTTTGTGTGGGTTTTGGAAGACATGGATTTGGCCGCGACCGTGGTATCCAAGGGTAATGGTTTTTGAGGCGCATACTCATGGATAATTGATTCAGAAGGATTGATGTATATTTCACCAACGCCGGCATCCATGATTAAATGCGTGTTGAAGGGCAAATCCAATAGCTCCTGCCGATCAGCAACAATCATTGGAATTTGTAAGGACTGGGCTAAAATTGAGACGTGTGATGTGATTCCGCCATGTAATAAAATAATTCCCTTAACTCCCTCGGATGCCAGTTTAAGAACATCGGAGGGATATAACTCCCGCGCAATAACAATCCGATTTTCACCCCAAAGTGATATATCATGCTCACCCGGCTCGAAATTTTCCAGAATCCGTCCGGCAAGGTCCTTAACATCATTGGCTTTTTCCCTGATGTGGACGAAAGGACTTTCCGAGAATAATTTGACGTAGCGCTCGGCGACCAATTTGACAGCCGCCATTGGAGCCGTACCTTCCCGGATCAGATTTTCCATCTGATTTACAAACCGAACATCTTTCAGAATCATTAAATGAGCCGTAAAAATAAGGGAGGCACTCTCCGGCATTTGATGGACGAATCGTGCCTGGAGTTCTGTGATTTGATCGACCGTGGCGCGAATTGCACGATGAAAGTCTTTAAGGGTATACTTGAAATCGTATTCAACGTTTGGGTCGAGCAACATGTCATAAACTCTATCGATTACGATAACCGTTGCATGGGCATAACCCGGGGAAGCAACCTGACCTTTGATTATCTGGAGATCATCAGGAATTGGTTTTTTGATGTACTTATCCTTTTTCCGGCCGAGGTCTTTTAAAAGTCGTGCATTACCGACCACGCCTGCCAGTTGTGAGGCAATGGCTCGCATGACGATAATATCAAGTTCATCAAAATGATCGCTCTTCTCATGCTGGACCACCAAAACGCCAATTTTCTCTAGACCCCTGAGAATCGGCACCGACAGAAAAGATTTGAATCGATCCTCATGGGCTTCCGTAAAATATTTGAATTTTGGATTGCGGTCCGCAAAGGCTTCTATTGTCGGCTCGAGTTTCTCCAAGGTAAGTCCCACCAAGCCTTCGCCAATTTTCATTCGAATCTTGCCAATCGCTTCCGGGTTCAGCCCCCTGGTGGCAGTTAAAATCAGCTCACGGGATGGATCATCATAAAGATAGATAGAGCAGACATCGGCATCCATATGCCCGGCAACCATTTCTACGGTACGCTGCAGAAAGGTTTCAATGTTTTCGCTGCCTGTCAGCAATGCGGCAAGTTCCCCGATATCGCAAACCAGGCTAAGGTGGGCATGATCCTTTTTTATTATGGTACGATCCATACGGCCATGTCGGTGCAGTCTTCGATTACTTTGCGGGTAATGCTGCCCATGGTGAATTCGGCCTCATTGGAAACGCCGCGTCTACCCATAACAATGGTGCCGCATTCGTGACGTTTCGCTTCGCGAAGGATGTCTTTTGCCGGTCTGCGGCTTCCATCGGCAACCCTTGCCGAAATCAGAGCTGCATCGACGCCCGCATCTATCAGCGTCTGATGGGCTTTTTTCATATAGGGGGTGATCTCCTCTTCGGCGGTTTGCTGCCAGAGTTCTTCAAGCTCTGAAGCCCCTTCAAATATCTCTTTGGGGATAAACCGGTTGAGATTTCGTTTGCTGTGAAAAAAGTGAATTTTGCAAGTGGTTGCGGAAAGCATAAATCCGGCATGATCCACCGCCCGCAGGGTATTTTCTGAGCAATCCAGGGCAATAAGGATGTTTTTGGCTTTGACGGATCCTTTTATCATCCAGATCGGACACCCGCGACAGAGTTCCAGTACCTTGTTCGAGACCTCCCCCATAAATAAAGCCTCCAGGCGACTTTTTCCCCGGGTTGTCATTAGAACCGTATCCGCCTTTTTTTCATGCACCCAGGTGCAGATGTCCCGGGCAACCCCCACCTCTTTGTTACGGAAAGTGGTGTGAATGGATTTGTCACTACAGCCTTTGGTTATCAGTCTTGTTTTGGCCTCATGAAGGATATGTTCGGCAAGTTCAATATTGTTCTTTTCAATTTTTTTCAGCTGCGCTGCCGTTTGCCGGTTTTTTTTGCTTTCCTCGACCAGAATAGGCGGCAATGCAGGCAATATGTAAAGTAAGGATAGATTTATCCTGTGACCCGATTCATACAAAAGTTTTATATAGTCTACGGAATGCAGGGCGTTTTTAGAACCATCAACTGGTACTGCAATCATTTTACTTGTTTCCGTTTCCATGCGGTTGACCCCCTCATTTTGCTTTTATTAATTCAGGGGTCGGGGTATTTTTTTCACGGCAAGATGCCGGGTTGTTGCCTGCCAAGCCTGACAGCAGCAACTGCCTTACATTTTACGGTCGGTTGTTTAAAACTTTTACTCCAAAACACCCCGACCCCTTTTAATTATCCTATGACGATCATATCCGTCTAAAAACCATTTTCCAGATGAGTATGAGCTATTACAGTTTATCCGATTCCAAATTTTAAAGAATGAAATCAGTTGATAAAAAGTTTGATTTATGTCCCCGCACGATATCCTTAATAATTCTTTTATTGGTTTCGACTCCCTTGGTTGCGACCAGGGTGCGAATTGAAAAAACCCGCAAAGCATCTGAAACCGAAAGAGTGCCTTCCGCTGAATCCTTCCGGCCGGTGAAGGGAAAAGTATCCGGCCCCCGCTGGCATTGGCTGTTGATATTTACCCGACAGACCTGGTTTACCAGAGGATCAATAAGGTCTGCGATCATATCGGGGTCATTCCCGAAAATACTGATTTGCTGTCCATAATCGGATGATACAACATATTGCACGGGGGTTTCGATATCATCAAAGGAAAGCACCGGAATTACCGGACCGAATTGTTCTTCGTTGTAGATCCGCATCTTTTCGTTGACGGGATATAAAAGTGCCGGGTAAAAAAATGAGTTGTTTACCGTTCCTCCCGCAGGGTTAATAACTTTAGCACCCGTTTGGATCGCATCCTGAACCAAATCACTTAAATAAGCCGGTTTGTCCGGTTCCGGCAAAGGTGTGATAAAAACGTCGTCTTGCCATGGCATGCCAAACCTTAAATTGTTAATTGTCCTTGAAAAACGATCCAGAAAGTCATCCGCAATTTTAGCATGTATGAATACTATTTTTATAGCGGTGCAGCGCTGGCCGTTGAAGGAGAGGCAACCCAGTATGCATTCGCGCACCGTAAAATCCAGGTCGGCATCCGGCAATATAATCGCGGCATTTTTAGCTTCCATCCCAAGGACGCACCTCAGTCGGTGTGGTTTCGGATGCTGCCTGCGAAGGATATTTGCAGCCTTGCTGGTGCCGATAAAGGCCAGGACATTGATAAGACCCGAGGACATCAGTGGCGGCAGAATCTCGCGACCCTCACCAAATACAATATTGGCCACCCCTTTTGGAAATGATTTTTGGAAAGCTTTCAAAAGCGGCTGATACAACAGGGCACCATGTTTGGGTGGTTTGAATATAACAGTGTTACCCATGATCAATGCCGGAATGAGAGTGGCAAAAGTTTCATTCAGGGGATAATTATATGGACCCAAACAAAGGACGACACCGAGCGGAGCCCTACGAATTTGGCCGATAATTCCTTCTTCGATGACAAATCTGGATGAAATTCGATCGAGTTCTTTGAGGGCATCGATGGTGTCTTGGACATAAGTGACGGTGCGATCAAATTCTTTTTGCGAATCCGAGAAGGATTTTCCCACCTCCCACATTAAAAGATTAACAACTTCTTCTTTTCGCGAATTCATTTGGAAAATAAATTCCTGCAGATGGGAGATTCTCTCGGCGACGGTCATGGTCGGCCAAATCCCACGGCCGTTATCGTAGGCCTTCACCGCAGAATCCAGAATATCATTGGCTATGCGTTGCGACATTAGGGGGTAGCTGCCGATACGAATGGCTGAAGCACCCGAGCCGTGCTTCACACAGACGGGGGATAAAACCTCTTGAACAGGACCCTGCCAGATTTTCAGGTCATTGTCTTGAAGGTAATGGATATTTTCAACGGGTATGTTGAAAGTGAATTGAGATGGGATTTCTTCATCAGAGGGGAACACATTTTCAATATTTTCGATCAGGGACATGCTATCTCTCCTCTCCCTCATAGCCTTTACATTCACCATGGCAGTGCGAGACTCAAGACGGCCTCAGGTTTGCGCGCCTTTGAGCGCTTCTTGATAAAATTTGCTGACATATTCTTTGACCATCCGGCGGGCGGAAAACTTCGCGGCATTGCTCTTTATGGATTCTTTCATGACCTTTACCCACCCAAACGGTATGCCCTCTTCAGACACATGGTAATATAACGGGATAATTTCTTCTTCAATGATACGATAAACTTCGTTGGCATCATGTTGATCTCGATTTCCTTGGACTTCTTCATGACCAAGGGCCCAACCGTTTTTTTGGTTGTATCCTTCCAGCCACCAGCCATCCAGAATGCTCAGCTGAGGGACACCGTTGAGCGCGGCTTTCATACCACTGGTGCCGCTGGCTTCCATGGGCGGCAGCGGATTGTTCAGCCAGACATCCACCCCGTGAACAAGATACTGGGCCAGTTGTTCACCGTAGTCTTCGACAAATGCAATGCGCCCCCCCATATCCGGGTTGCGGCTGTCATTGAATATTCTTTGCAGGATCCGTTTGCCGGGATCATCTGCGGGGTGAGCCTTACCGGCGAATATGATCTGGATCGGACGCCAGCGGTCATTGAGGAGTCTTTTTAAACGCTCGATGTCATAAAAAATGAGATCGGCCCGCTTGTAGGTTGCAAATCGGCGTGCAAAACCAAAAGTCAAAATTGACGGATCAAGCAGAGCCCCGCCGGCAAAAACGATTGAGGGATTGGCACGGTCCCTGGCCCAGCGCAGGCGGGATCGCTCCCGAATGGCATCGATCAGTTTGATTTTCAGCCAATAGTGGGTTTTCCATAAATCATCGTCCGGTATTTTTTCAATCAGCTCCCAAACAAAGGGATTATCGTGATCCTCCAGCCAGCCCGAAACAAAATATTTATTGAACAGCAACATCATTTTCGGTTCCAACCATGTCGGCACGTGCACACCGTTGGTTACATGATCAATCGGCACATTATCGACCGGTACATCCGGCCAGAGACTTTGCCACATGTGTCGCGACACCTCGGCGTGTTTTTTACTGACGGCATTATGATAGGCAGAGGCCTTAACGGCGAAGGCCGTCATATTGAAACCCGATTGGGAATCACCGGGATGAACGCCCATTTGAAGGAACCTGTCGCGATCAATTCCCAGGGCCGGCCAGTAGGAATGAAAATATTTTTCCATCAAATAGAAGGGGAATACATCATGGCCGGCCGGTACCGGAGTGTGGGTTGTAAAAACACTGGAATTGCGAACCTGATTAAAAGCCTCTTCAAATGTCATCCCGCCTTGAACGCGATCTCTAATCCGTTCTAAAAGGGCAAAAGCTGCATGCCCCTCATTGAGATGCAAAACGGAATATTTTATGCCCAGAACATCCAAAATTTCCGCCCCACCGATGCCCAGAACAATTTCCTGGCGCAAGCGCTGCTCGATATCTCCGATATATAAACGAGCCGATATTTCCCGGTTCCAGGGTTCATTTAGCTCGATATCCGTATCCATCAAATAAAGTGATAACCGGCCGACGGCCACTTTCCAAACGGCAACCTGTATGGGGGGGTCGATAAATGGAACCTTTACCACCAGCTGGTTTCCATCTTCGGTCAAGACCCTGGAAATAGGGGCAGCATCCCGGTCCAGGGAATCGGTGATATTATCCTGCCAGCCGTCTTCGCGGATTCTTTGCAGAAGGTATCCCTGGGGATACATAAAACCGATCGCCACCAGGGGAACTCTCAAGTCGCTGCACTCTTTTATATAATCACCGGCTAAAAATCCCAGACCGCCGGCGTAAAAGGGCAATGAACGGTGCAGGCCATACTCGGCCGAGAAATAAGCAATCGCCGTTTGGATCCCATCAGGGACATTGTCCAGAAGCGGACATCCCCTGGTTTCCAGGTATTTTTTGAATTGAGATAACACCACATCATAATTTCTCAAATAATCGGCATTGCCGGCAGCCTGTTCTAAGACTTCAACCGGCAGTTCTTTAAGCATTTTATCCGGATTGTATCCGCTCTCCTTCCAGGCCTGGCGGCTCAAGGATTTAAATAGCATGCGCGCTGCTGGATTCCAGCTCCACCAGAGGTTTTCGGCCAATTCTCCGAGACCGATCAAACGCTCCGGCAGTTTTGGAAACTCATTTTGTTGAATCTGTGCATTCATTTTTCTTCCTTATTTTCAATGAAAACTGTGGTTGATATAGATACTTCGGGATTATTGGCAATAGACATATGGTGTGTCGAGAAATATTAAAGGCTTTTCTTTTCGAACCAGACAAATAGAGCGACTGCACCGATAACGAAGAGCAGAATGATGAACCAGTGGTTTATGCCAAGGATTTGAGGAAAAGTAATTTTGCCCAGCTCTCCCCAGGTCAAGACGGTTTTTTTCAAAGCCGGATAAGCTTCTGCGAAAAGAGCTGCACCGAACAGCATTCCGAATATTCCCCATAACGCATCCCAACGACCTTCACCTAAAGCACCGGCGCTGGTACCGGGACAATAGCCCAATAGCCCCCATCCCAGGCCAAAAATCAATCCGCCGATAATATTGCCCCCGAGAACGGTTGACTTTATGCTCAGCTTTACCAGGCCTAAATCCATCAGGAGATAGACCCCGACCATACCGACGATGATGCTGCTCAGCATAAATTTCACTATGGTCATATCGATTAAACGCAGCGCTCCGAGTTGTTTATCGTAGCGGATGACCCGGGCTTTCTGTAAGAAAAAACCGAATAAGACACCGGTTATCAGGCCGTAAATTAATGAAATCATATCGATTCACCTCCTTTATATAGTACCCGGGCCATCACTACCCCGCCGATAAAAAAACAGATCAAAGCAATAAAACCGCTCACTGCCAGCTGAAGCGACCCGCTCAGCCCATGACCGCTCGGTCAGCCATCCGCCAGTCGTGCACCAAACATGGCCACTAACCCTCCCATAAAAGCAATAACGGCCCTTTTGGTGGGGTTGGTACCAAATCGCGACTGCCACATGTCCGGTATTGCCTGCCAGCGAAACGTGGCGGATGTTTTTGCCGCAATGAAGGATCCCACCAATATGCCCACCACAAACATCCACTGCCAGTCGACCTTTGGCACCTCTTTTATAAAATACTCCATTTGGGCTACTCGCTCGGCGCTAAATATTTTTTCAAGCAGTCCTGCCGAGCGGACGAAAGTGGTGGAGGCCCCGAAATATTTTCCGGCGACCCAAACCGATAAAACCATAACCAGGCCGGTCAATGCGCCGGCCAGATATGGGCTCCATCCCCTGTCTTTATTATTAGGTTGCATGTATACACCCCCCAGTAGTATTTTCTCAAAAAAATTATTTAATTTAAAATTTTATAACCTGTCAAGTTCTTGTTTCTATGAAGGATAATTGCACAAGGATATACTGCTCAAAGAGCAGGGAAATCCCCCCGAGGGATTGACCTGATAAAGAATTGCGTCCTGTAAGCTTTATTCTGCTAATTTGATTGCTACACGACGGTTGATGGCACGGTCTTCTGCCGTGAGGTTGCTCAAGGACGGCCTGGTTTCGCCATAGCCGATGGTTTTCATTCCATTGGCCGCGACGCCGGAGCTTAGGAAATAGCCACAAATCTTCCGGGCTCGGCGTTCGGACAACATCTGATTGTAAGCCCCGGCACCGACCCAATCCGCAGGGCATCCTATCACGATTTTGAGATGCGGATCTTTTTTCAGAAAACTAAAAAGGGAAAATATGATTATTTCGGCCCAATGATCAGGTAATTATTGTTTGATCCGTAACAATTTCGGGCAATTTGCTCATTTTGGGGATCGTTTTGCCATTTTCCGTCAACCAGAAACCGGTATTCGTACCTCCCGGGGAACAACATTACAATTTTGTTCCACCGGCCTTTGTTGTCTTTTTTCATCGGATGGGTTTTGGCATCCCAGTGGTTGAAATCTCCCATTAGGATGACATTTTGTGCTTTCGGCGCCTCAAACGAGAACGTGACTCTTCGTCGCTTTGACGCTGTCTTTAATTTGGTTTTAGGCATAAGATACCTCCATATAATATTAAATAGCCAATGAGAATCAGGGCTGAAAGGTCCTATTCTCATGGAGGAAAAGATTTTGAGGGATGAATATCCTGGATTCCCTTTTGCCTTCGCTCAGGGTGGTGCCTTCGACATGAGCTCAGGCCGAATGTAGCCTGTCGAACCACGGACCCCGTTCCCCTCTGGTGAATTCGTCCGGAATGACAAGTTTGAGTATTTTAAATATGGTCTCGGAAGAGGTGATTGTTGAACACTAAACGGGTGAAGCGGGAGTAATAAATATCCTTCTAAAACAATTTTCCAGGTGATCTTGCCTTATCCCAGCAATCGGCATCGCGGACGAAGGTACATTTGGAAACCTGGAATGATGGAAAAGCCGACTTCGCCAACGAAACCTTTGGCCACGACCGCTGAATTGGATATTTTCCCCATTACTCCAGCAAGCTCCAATACCCCATTACCCCTGCTTCTTATGGGATAAAACCTATTTTTCGTTTAGACTGTCGGTCACCTTCTAAATCGTTTTGGCCGCTACTGAAGAGCCTTTAATCACTCATCTTTTTTAATATCGATACCCATTTTTTTCAGAGCCTTGGTAGTTTCCTCGCGGACCTTGTTCAGGCGTTCGGCCGTTTCGCCTTTCATTTGTTCCATTTTGGTCTGAAGTGATTTGATCTTGGCGTTAAGTTCTGCCTGGTCGCCGGTCCGGTTATAAGCAATGAATGCCAGTATGATAGCGACAATAGAAATTAAAAGGGCCAAAGTCGCCCGGAAACCACCTTTTACGATTTTTCTTACTTCCTGGTTCTCACGCATTTTTATACCTCCATGTCAGGGGTGATTATTTACTGAATTTGATATCCTTGCGGCGTTTTGGAAAATGCAATAACCACCCGGCGATGATTCCGATGATCAGGGTGCCGAATATCATCAAGGCCCGGGACAGGGAAATGGTCCAGGCCAGAAATTTTACCTCTACTACCTGCATGTTCTGTACCACAAAGATTAAAACCAGGGCAACGAGTATAACAAAAACAATGTTACGGATCATGATTTCCTCCTTTGATTATATTTAAGATCACTTGGATTGTTATTCCCGCCTTTGAGCCAGGACATAATCGATCGTTACTTTATTTGATAAACCGGGCGCAATTTTTAAGGTGGCCGGATTCAATGCCAGGTTTGCGCTCAGCTTACCGGAGGCTGTTATGGTATCCAAAGGGGTTTTTTCGGTATATATTGTCGAGATGCTTTCCAGTAAGTTTTTACCGCCCACGATTTTGACTTCCTTGGGCGTTATCTCCGCGCTTTGCATAATCAATTCATCCTTCAGCTTGCCGACCCAATCCACCTGAATTGGCAAAATCTTATGCGAAAGCACATCGAGGGTTACCTCGATGACGGGCGGATTCACTCCTTTCAGAACGACCCCCGGCGGCAGTCGGATGTTATCCTGACTGACGGTAAAGCTATTCAAACCGACAA
>JASFTQ010000002.1:0-51141 GCA_050053515.1 Desulfobacterales bacterium
TATGTAAACCCGTATGAATCATTTTGAATAAATTCAACGCCAACCGGCTTAATGGATTGCCAGTGTTGTTATCCTGCCGTATCATTAATAGCGTTATTTGGAGAATCTGGTTGTGTGCCATATTTGTGCCATATTTTTGATCACCGTCAAATCTGGAGTGTATTTACCCTATGAAAAGCAGACCAGATATTTTAACTCTGAACAAGAAGATGAAGGTCGGCCGAAATGATCCTTGCCCTTGCGGGAGCGGGCTGAAATATAAGAAATGTTGTTTGGGCACCATCCAGCCGACAAAAGTTAACCTCAAACAGGTATATAAAGAAAAATACGACATTCAACTCAAAGAGCCGGCCGACATTGATGAAATTCGAAAAGCCGGAAAACTGGTCATTGATACCCTGGATCTGATCGAAGCAAAAATCCGACCGGGGCTGCTTACCGATGAGATCAACACCCTGGTCCACGAGCTTACGATTAAACGGGGAGCCAGACCGGCACCGTTAAAATACAGGGGTTTTCCGAAAAGTGTCTGTGTTTCGGTCAACGAGGTCATCTGTCACGGAATTCCCGGCAAGAGAATGCTGCAAGAGGGAGACATCGTTAATGTCGATGTAACGCCGATTCTCAACGGATACTATGCTGATGCCAGTAAAACATTTTTTGTGGGGAAACCGGGTCCGGAGGCCCGGAAAATTGTGAATGTGGCTCGCGAAAGCCTGAAGCGAGGACTGAACGCCGTGGAACCCGGAAACACTGTTGGGGATATTGGTTGGGCGATTCAGCGGTACGCCGAAGGGCAAGGGTGCTCGGTTGTAAGAGAATTTGTGGGCCACGGGGTTGGCTTTGAGTTCCATGAAGCCCCCCAGATCCCTCATTTCGGTCATAAAGGCCAGGGTATTGTCTTGATTCCGGGAATGGTATTTACCATCGAACCCATGATTAATTTAGGCCGGAGACAATTGAAAATATTAGAAGACAACTGGACGGCCGTAACCAGAGATGGCTCACTTTCTGCGCAGTTCGAGCAAACCGTCCATGTAACACAGGAAGGGTTTGAGAGCCTGACACCCTATCCCCTTTAAAATGCAGGCGCGAAAGCAATTCGATAATTTTGGCAAACGGAGCTTCTAGATACCATCTCGCCAAGCTGTACTGGCTGAATCTTGCAGCAAACCTGGGGGGTTTTATCGTTATTATAGCACTCAGCCTCTGCACCCCCCTTGCATTCTTTAAATTTCGTAAAGCGATTATTGCCGCTGAGGGCTGGTTGCCGACGCTGCTTTTCATTGTCATTCTCGAAATCCTGGTTTCTTTGCTGGGCATCACCCTTCAGTTTGTGATCCAGCGACCCATCGTCTCATCCTTTCGATATCGAAAATCCCAGGCGGAATTCACACCTGAAATATTTGAGAAGGCCAGACGCAGGCTGTTAAATTTGCCCTTTATCCTCGCCTCGGTCAATCTCTCAATGTGGACTGCGCTATCTTTTATCGGGTCGGTTCTACAATACCTGGTCGGAAACGAAATGCTTATCACCTGCCTGTATTTATTTTTCAGGGGTGTCATGATCGGCATGATTGCCTCCACCGCCTCCTTTTTCCTGATAGAAAGGCATTCACGCAATCATCTGATCCCCGCGCTCTTTCCGGAAGGCGACCTCATATCGGTCACCGGGACGATCAAGATATCCATGTCCAGAAGATTAAAAGCGCTGTATATGGCCGGCACGACCATACCCATGAAAATACTCGTTGTAACCCTGCTGTTTGTCTTCTGGGAAGTTGAGGCCGCCGCCGTTTCTGCCGCCGAGTTCAGCCGGGAGATTTTAATCTTCACGGTGGTGCTGTACGGTATTTTTATTCCGATCGCCCTGAGATTGAACGTTTGGGTCGGATCGTCCATTGCTCGGCCCACTCAAGAGATGATGCGGTTGGTGAAACGGGTCAGAAACGGTGACTTTAAACGCAAGGTTCGGGTGGTAAGCAACGACGAATTGGGTGTGCTGGGGGAGGGACTCAACCAAATGAGCCGGGGACTGCGCGAGAGGGATCGGATGCGCCAGTCCCTGAATTTAGCCATGGAAATTCAGCAAAATTTGCTGCCCCAAAACAATCCCGCCATACAGGGGCTGGATATCGCGGGTAAAAGCATCTATTGCGATGAAACCGGGGGAGATTATTTTGATTATTTCAGCGAAAATGATAATTCAAAAGAGAGAATCAGCCTGGTCATCGGAGATGTGTCGGGACATGGTATTCCTTCGGCTTTGTTAATGGCGACCGGACGGGCATTTCTGCGGCAGCGGGTTGCATTGTCGGGCCGTATTTCAAGCATTGTAACTGATGTAAACCGGCAATTGGCCCGAGATATTGAAGCGTCGGGTCGATTCATGACCTTATTTTTTTTGACCATCGAAATACAGAAACGACGTTTAATCTGGGTGCGGGCCGGTCATGACCCGGCTGTTTTGTACGATCCGGCCGGCGATGCTTTTGAGGAACTTCGGGGCCCTGGCATCGCTCTGGGTGTGAATCCGATGTGGCATTACGAGGAAAATGAAAAATCCGAGCTTGCCGCAGACCAAATCCTATTATTGGGTACCGACGGCCTCTGGGAAGCGCAAAATCTAGATGGCCGTATGTTTGGTAAAGAATCGGTATATGAAATTATTCGGCAAAACGCCACCGACAGCGCAGTCAACATTCTCGATGCCCTGCTTGCGGGGTGGAAAGGTTTTATCGAGGGCCGTGATCCGGAAGACGACGTCACACTGATTGTGGTCAAGATCGGGTGAAAACATATTAACCTGTGAAGGTATATAAAAGGAGGGTATATTGTGTCTGAAAAACGCCACGGCATAGAGGATTTAACCGGATTTGCGATGGATGTCATCCATCATGCGGGAGAAAGGGCCCTCAATTATTACGGGAAGGGCCAGCGTCAAATTAAATTCGACGAGGGCTTGGTTACGGCAGCTGAACTTCAACTGACGGATTTGTTTCAGGAACAACTCCAAACCCATTTTCCGCAACACCATCTGTTCAAAGATACCTTTGAAAGCCAAGACTACTCGCATGAAGGCCAGCGATATCTCTGGATTTTTGATCCCCTGGACGGGGTTGCCAATTTTCAGGCGGGAATTCCGATATGGGGAATATCCCTGGCGCTGATTGAAAATTTTTGGCCGGTTTTTGGTGTATTTTTCATGCCGGCCACCGGTGATCTTTTCCATGCCCGGGCCGGCGACAAAGCATTTTGGGGTAACCAGGAAATTCATATTTCACCGCTGGATGCCCTCAATGATGAAAGCCTCCTTTTGACGTATTCACGGTTTCATCTTGATTACAGCTGTTTGTTTCCCGGTAAAGTCCGCGCGTTAGGCTGCACGGCTGCCCATGTATGTTACGTGGCGATGGGCCGCGCTGATGCAGCCGTAATCGCAAACGAGTCCTTCCAGGATCTTGCAGCGGCGCGCGTCATCATCGAATCCGCCGGGGGAAGGATTTGCAAATTCGATGGTGGTGATTTTCATCTCAACGATTATCTGGATGGCCAAAGGATTGATGGCCATCTTATTGTTTCACCGCCTGATATTTTTTCACAAATCCGAAATTCCGTAAAAAGAATTTCTTAATGATTTCCAGTTTACTAATCCCAAAAAAGATTCTATTTTGCTCTAGAAAAAACGGTATCCATTTTTATTGGAACCCATTGAAATTCAAGCGCTGCGTCATGGATATGTTAAAGACGCGCAAACTGTTTTGTTCCTCATCGGGGAGGTAGCATGAGAATTAAACTTATATGCCCAACATCCTATGATCTCAATAATAAGCTTATCAAAGTAAAACGAGCAACACTGCCTCCTCTCTCGATTTTATATCTCGCAGGACTCACCCCAGCAGAGCATGATGTTAAAATCGTAGATGAATGTGTTCAAACGATAGATTTCGACGAACCCGTAGATATCGTTGGCATAACGTCAATGACGTTTACTGCTAAACGAGCATATCAAATCGCGGATGAATTTCGTAAAAGAAATGTTAAGGTTATCATTGGTGGGATTCACGCCTCTTCGCTTGTAGAAGAAGCCCTTGGACACGCCGATACTGTGGTTATTGGAGAGGCAGATGATTTGTGGGAGAATGTTCTTCAAGATGCCTCAAATGGTAAGTTAAAAAGAACCTATATGAATAACGCAAAAGTTGCCCTTGATAATCTTCCTTCACCAAGATTTGATCTCTTAGACGCAACCCGATATGTTCGTTTACCATTCAGGCGCAGCCCGATTTTACCTGTTCAGACAGCCAGGGGCTGTCCTTACAATTGTGAGTTTTGCTCGGTTTCTAAGTTTTGGGGAAATAAAATAAGGTTTAGACCCATAAAAGATATAATTAATGAAATCCATAGGAGCAAAGCCGATACCATATTTTTTACAGATGATAATTTTGTTGCTGACTCCAAGAGGACCCTTGAATTATGTGATGCTTTATCACATCTGAAAATTAAATACATATGCCAAATAGATAGTCTCGCTTTTAAGAAATTGGAAACCATGAGAGCGCTCAAAAAAAGTGGATGTTTTATGGCATTCGTCGGCTTTGAGAGTATTTATGAAAACAACCTTAAGAATGTTAAAAAAGATTTCAATAAACCCAATAACTATTCAAGACTAATAAAAATGTTACATAGTAACAAAATCAATGTTTATGCGAGTATCATATTCGGATTTGAAAAAGACAGCCCAGAAAAAGTTAGAGAAACGGTGAAATTTTTTATTCATCAAAAAGTTGGGCTGGCTTCTTTTTTTCGCCTCACACCGCTTCCCAATACCCGATTATTTGAACGATTGGATGAGAAAGGTTTATTAATAGACAGAAAGTGGTGGTTAACAAGAGGTGAAGGAAAGGAAGCTCTGATTAAATATCCGAATAATCCATATACCGGTGAGGAGTTAACATCTTTAGCGATGAAACAATTTTATTCGCGGAAATCTATTTTCAAAAGGTTTTTTCCCTTAAAAATATTCTGCTTAGATGCATTATTGTTTAACTTTAATGCCTACAAAAGGGTAAAAAAATATAATAAGACAACAATACTATGAAATAGTTTGTCCTAATTTTTATGGGATAATACGCCTTGATTGTATGGAGTTGTTATCCGAAATTCAGAAGCAAGCGAAAGTTGCTGCTCAAAAAAAAGTTAACGCCCAAAAGTGCCAAAAATTCTTTACACGATCTTGACGAACAAGGATGCTGACGGTAGTATCGCCGGCAACGCACCCGGAAAATGCAATATTAATTTTCTCGCTAAGGCATCATCGTCAGGTCTCATACAAGAGATGCGTTCAGTTCCCAATACTTTAGTTGGTTTTTGAAACTCAATCTAATTTGAAAGGAATGTAAACCATGGCGAAAACAACCAACCGCATTTCTGCAAGTGAGTTTTCATCCCTGTCCGGCATATCGGTTTCACGGGTATCCAGGCTGTTGCGCCAAGGTAAAATCAAAGGGGTAAAAGAATCCGGCAAATGGATGATCCCCAAAAGCCAGCTTGAGCTGAAAGTCGTCCGCGAGCTTGCAAAAGGCAAGAAACCCGGGTCGATCCGGCAAAACTCCGTAAAGGTCCCAAAGGGCCCCGCTACGGGAAAGAAAAAGGCGGCCAAGGCCGAAAGACAATCGAAACAGAATCTAGCGGTTGCACCGCCGGCAACCCCTGCCGGTAGTCAAGCCGCTGCGAAGAAAACCTATTCTGTCGCTGAATTCAGCGCCATGACCTATCTAACCGATTTCGGCGTAAAGGACTGGCTCAAGAGGGGACGACTTAAGGGCTTAAAAGATGAAAATGGCCAATGGCAAGTTGATGGTGCCAGTCTTGATCTCCCCAACATCAAGCGCCTGCTTCGACATTAGAGTGATTCTCAAAATAACGTTCCGAAATAAGGCAGCATAAAGAGGTCCGGGCAGGGGGTAAATTATTGTCGTCAAGATGCACAATCCCCGCCCCCTTGGCTCGCAAATGGCCATTTCCCATCAATTGACCCCCCCGCCGGTTACAAAATTCTGGATAACACAAAGACTCACTATCGTTTGCTCATCCAGGCAGCAACAACCCTTTGGTGCTTAGAATCACCGGCGGGATCAGCTTTTCGACAATAATTCACCCCTTGCCCGGACCTTGCGGAATATTTATAGAATCACTCAAAAACGACCGTTGACGGCTAAACCGTCGGCCTACGGAACGCTTTGGCGGTATCACCGATGTTTGGAAAAGGGTATTTCTCGATTGAGGTCGTCGATTTGCAGCTGCTCAAGGCGGTTGATTTTATCGATGTGGAGTTCCATCACTTGGCGCAGTCGCGGATCATAGAAGCGGTGAAGGCTGCGGTTCGGAATCGCCGTAAAACCGCGCCGCAGCTTGTGAGGTGATCCGGCGCCCGGGTCGAATCGTTTAATTCCGTATCGAATGGCCCATTCTATCGGAGTGTAATAGCAGGCGTCAAAATGCAGACATTTTATCCAGGTGCTGCTTCCCCAGTATCTTCCGTAAAGCTGATCCCCCTTAGTTATTAAAAAAGACATACCCACCGGCATTTCAGGGGCTGTTTTTTGAAAGGCTGCCATAATCAACAACCGGTGACGATAGTGATGATAAAGGCCTTCAAAAAATGCTTTGGTAAGATATTTACATCCCCACGGACCGTAGCGATCATTGGTTTGCGCATATAACTGGTACATCAGCGGGAAAAAGGCCCGGGGTATATCTTTATCCCTGAAACTTTTGAGCTGGATGCCCTGGTGACGAACCGTTTTTCGCTCCCGGTTAATATTGCGTCGCTGGTTTGAGTTAAAGATTGCCAGATAATCATCGAAGGTGGTGAAATTTTGATTTTTCCAAGCATAACTTTGGTGTATCCAGCCACTGAAACCATGACGCTCGATAATTCCGTGCCATTCCGGATCGACGAAAAGAAAACTGCAGCCGGATAACTGATTTCGCAGACAGAACCGATCGATTTCATTGACCATTAATTCGGTCAGTTGATTTTCATCTTCATCCGGGGAGATCAGGAAACGATAGCCTATCACTGGGGAAAACGGGCTCATCCCCACCATTTTAGGATAATAACGGATGCCCATTCGGCCCGCCAGATCGGCCCAGGCATGATCAAATACAAATTCACCGGCACTATGGCCTTTCACATATAAGGGTGCTGCGGCCACCAGGCGCCTATCGGACCATACCGTAAGATGGTACGGCAACCAGCCGTTTTCAGCCGCCAGACTCCCGGAAGCCTCCAATTGGCGCAACCATTCCCATTCAAGAAAAGGGGTTTTCAACGGTATGGCAAGTTCGTCCCAGGCCGCTTGTTCGACATTCGAGATTTTTTCCTGCCAGTTAACCGTATAGGCTGTTTGAGGTTGATTCGTCATGACAAATGCAAGTAACCTGACTGTATTCGACAGACGGGCGCATTGAACCGCGATAGTGAGCGCTAACCCCGCAGCTTGCTGCGGGGTTAGCGAGCGAATCAGAAAATAGATAGAATTCCTCTCGGGGAAGATTCCCTGCAGCTTGCTGCAGGGTACGCTTCAATTTTATCTACGGCCCTGGTTCGGCTCAAAAATACAAAAGCAGTTTTAATTTAGGTATTGAAAAATTTGTGTCAAGTTGCAGACGATCTGTCGGGCGATTGTAAGGTGACTCTCAAAATAACGTTCCAATACGAAGTAGAATGAAGAGGTCGGGGCAGGGGGTAAATTTTTGTCGTCAAGATGCAGAATCACCGGCAACTCGGCTTGGATATGGCCACTTGCTTTCAATTTATTCCCCGGGCAGTTACTGTCTTAGGGTTAACACAATGGCTTGCTGTCCTTTGCCCATCCGGGAAGCAATAGCCCTTTGTAGCTTAGGGTCAGCGGAGGGATCAGCTTGTCGAAAAAAATTTACCCCCTGCTTGGGCCTCATGCAAGCGGCGTATTATCCTGAGAATCACTGTCGTGTCTTTGGACAAGGATAATGGCCTGTTTCACAGAAGAGGCGATGAAACAATTCGCTTCACCGCCTCATTTTTATGCCGTATAACGCGTATATTCTCCGCCAATAATTGGCAAACCATTGATCCGCCACAGTTCGTTGGCGGGCTGCTGCGAACTTCACGCTTAGGCAACCTCCTCGTAATCAGCCTCAACGACATCATCATCGTCGCCGGGTCGGGAGCTGCCATGGGCCGTGCCGTTGGTCCTATGGGATTCGGCGTGATCTGATTGTTGATACATGACTTTGGCCAGCGCGTGAGACGCATGGTTCAGCAGTTCGGTCAAGCGCTTGATTTCAGCCGAATCGTCACTCTGCAAGGCCTTCTTCAAATCTCCGATGGCGGTTTCCACTTGGCCTCTGGTGGCGTGATCGACATTGTTGCCGAGCTCACTCATCGTTTTTTCGGTTGAATATATCAAGGCATCGGCGGCGTTGCGTGCCTCAACCAGGACCTTCTTCTTTCGATCGTCATCCGCATGGATTTCAGCCTCTCTGATCAATCGATCGATATCCTCCTGCGACAGCCCTGAAGATGACGTTATCCGTATGGATTGTGCCCTGCCCGAGGCACTGTCTTTGGCAGACACCTCGACGATACCATTGGCATCAATATCAAATGTGACTTCAATTTGAGGTAATCCCCTTGGAGCCGGTGGGATGCCCATCAACTCGAATCGGCCCAACGTCTTGTTGTCGGCAGCCATTTCGCGCTCACCCTGAAGTACATGGACGGACACGGAGGTTTGATTGTCCTCGGCCGTTGAAAAAATTTCACTTTTTTTGGTGGGAATTGTGGTATTTTTTTCAATCAGTTTAGTCATCACCCCTCCGAGGGTCTCAATACCCAATGACAGGGGCGTTACGTCCAGCAGGAGAACATCCTCCACATCTCCTTTCAGAACCGCACCCTGAATGGCAGCCCCCAGGGCGACAACCTCATCGGGGTTGACCCCCCTGCTCGGTTCTTTACCGAAAATTTTCTTCACTCGCTCCTGTACCGTCGGCATTCGGGTCATCCCGCCCACCAGAACAACTTCGTTGATATCAGCGGCACTCATTCCGGCGTCCTTGATAGCCATCCGGCAAGGCCCTTCCAGTTTATCCAACAAGTCATGGACCAGGGCCTCGAGTTTAGCGCGTGTAATTTTGATGTTCAAGTGTTTGGGGCCGTTTCCGTCAGCAGTTATAAAGGGAAGATTCACATCGGTTTCCATGGATGTGGAAAGTTCGATCTTGGCTTTTTCGGCAGCTTCTTTGAGACGCTGTAGCGCCATTTTGTCATGCCGCAGATCGATTCCCTGGTCTTTTTTAAATTCATCGGCCAAGAAATCAATTAACCGCAGGTCAAAATCCTCGCCGCCCAGATGGGTATCGCCATTCGTGGCCTTGACCTCAAAGACACCATCTCCGATCTCAAGTATCGAAATGTCAAAGGTTCCGCCACCGAGATCGAACACCGCAATTTTTTCATCGACTTTCTTATCCAATCCATAAGCGAGGGATGCTGCTGTCGGCTCGTTGATAATCCGCAAGACATTCAATCCGGCGATTTTACCGGCATCTTTGGTGGCCTGTCGTTGACTGTCGCTAAAGTAGGCAGGCACCGTGATCACAGCATCCGTAACCTTTTCACCCAGATAGGCTTCGGCTGAATGTTTAATGTTTGCCAGTATATACGATGAAATTTCCGCGGGACTGTGCTGTTTTCCCCGCAGGATAATTTGGACATCCCCGTTGGCTGCCTTTTTGATCGGATATGGCAATACTTTGAGGTCATTCTGTACCTCGGTAGATTCATATTTGCGACCGATAAGCCTCTTGACTCCGAATACCGTATTTTCCGGATTGGTGACGGCTTGCCGTTTGGCAATTTGTCCTACCAGGCGCTCTCCGCGATCGGAAACGGCAACGATAGACGGGGTTGTCCGACCCCCTTCCGGGTTGGTGATGATCTTGGCTTCACCGCCCTCCATGATGGCAACACATGAGTTGGTGGTGCCGAGATCGATTCCAATTATTTTGTTCATTTTTTGCTCCTTCATGCTCATTAATAATTTTAATCATGGCGAAAAAATATTCATTAATAAGAACATGTCAATAAAAATAATTATTTATTTTTACATTATTTATATTTTCATTACTTTTATGTAATATAATCCTAAGCTACATGTCCCCTGCTTGTCACGATCCAGCAGGACATATTTGCATCTCAAAACACAGGTCCTGCCGCACCCTTCAATGTTCCGCCAAGGAATATTAAGGCGCCGGGTTCTGGTGATTACTCCGGTCTGAGAACTTGACTCTTGGGTTTATTTTAGATAACAGATACTTTGTCAGCGTCACGGTAAACTTCAATATGGCTGTTTTGCCGAGACACGATGCCAATCTCACATATTTCACCCATTCAATAAGGAGGTCGGCGATGCCCACTTATGAATTTGTTTGTGAAAAATGTAAAAAGAGATTTACCCGCACCATATCCATTGCCGATTATGAAAAGAAAAAGTATCAATGTCCCAAATGCAAATCCAGAAAGGTAAAGCAGCAGATTCTTTCCTTTCAAACGATAACCTCCAAAAAAAGTTAGCGGCCAAGAACCATGAATCGTGCGGAATTACGCGATCCCGGCTCACCCTGACTTCTTATTCAAAGATAGAGGATTTGTATAATGCCCCCACCGGAAAATAGAGAAAATGAGCCCAGTGATCGGCGGACTCGCCAAAAATATGCTCGTGGTAAAATCGAAAATTATCTTCCGGTAGAGCTGATAAATTTCAGCAAGGGCGGCCTGTGCTTTGAGTCCGGCAATAAAGTCACTTCCGCAGAGCGTATTAAAATTAAGAAGCGAGCGGTGCTGGATGGAGATGCGCGTCGGGCGGTGGACACGGGATGTGTCGCAGAAGTAAAATGGTGTCAACCTGTCGCGGGAAAGGATGCTATTTTATACCGTGTCGGTGTAGAATATATCCAACCGGCAAATCCAAATTTGTGCTTGGATTGGCGAGCCGGTGATAAAGTGTGCATCTCATCACCCCTGCCCTTTGAATCATAGCGGCGTTTCGTAAAAAAGGACTGTGAGTTTACAGCAAATTCCTTTATGAATAGAATCATAAAAAAGCTTGGCCATGTTCTCAAGGTAGGCTGGGATGCCGTTTCCATGCTGCGGCGTTTTGCAGGCAACCTCGTATTTCTCATCATCATTATCTTCGTACTGATCCTTCTTATTTTCGATGGCGGCCCGAAGGTACCCAAGGGCGCAGCACTTATTTTATCACCGTCCGGCAATATCGTTGAGCAACGATCCGGTCCGCTAACGCTCGACCCGTTATTCGGCCGGGTCACAGAAGAAACGCTTTTGAAAAACATTGTCGATGGTATTGATTTCGCCAAGGACGACGCCAATATTCAGGCAATGGTGCTTAATTTAGATAATATGCGGGGTGCCGGTATCAGCAAACTCCAGGAAATCGGGGCGGCGCTTGAACGCTTCAAACAAAGCGGAAAGACGGTTATTGCGGTTGGCGACAGTTTCAATCAGAATCAATACTATTTAGCAGCCCATGCTGAAAAAATATATTTACATCCCATGGGTCACGTATATCTCAGCGGATATGGTCTTTACCGCAAATACTTTAAAAGTCTTCTGGAAACCCTGATGGTAAAGGTTCATGTTTTCAGGGCGGGCACGTATAAATCCGCCCTGGAACCCTTTTTACGCGATGATATGTCCGATGAGGCGCGTGAAGCAAATACTTCCTGGCTAAGCGATTTATGGGAGGCCTACAAGGCAGACATTGCCGCGCTGCGGGGGCTCGAGGCCGTTAGTATTGACGGCTATATAAATAATGTTGCCGACCACTTGGTCAAAGTCGACGGCGATATCGCCAAGTTGGCCCTGGAACTCGGCTTTGTTGACGCATTAAAAACCCGTGAGGAAGTGCGTCAAGAACTGATCGCTCTGGTCGGGCAAGATAAAAAAAGCAAAACCTATAAGCACATCAATTTTGACGACTATCTGGAAATTATCCGGCCCCTGTTGCTGCAGAGGGACCCGCAAAAGAAAAAAGTCGCTGTCATCATCGCCAAGGGACTCATCATGGACGGTGAACAGCCCGCCGGCAGGATAGGCGGAGACACCCTCGCTGGATTAATCCGACAGGCGCGCCATACCGATGATATTCAATCGATTGTATTGCGGCTCGACAGCGGCGGCGGCAGTTCCTTTGCATCGGAAATTATCCGCAACGAGGTGGAACTGACACGTCGCTCCGGAAAGCCCGTAGTGGTTTCGATGGGTTCGGCGGCTGCATCAGGAGCTTACTGGATTGCCGCGTCAGCCGATCAAATTTGGGCATCCCCGACAACGCTTACGGGTTCCATCGGTGTCTTCGGTGCTTTTGTAACTTTCGACAAGACATTGGGCCATCTGGGTGTTCATACGGATGGCGTGGGAACAACCAACTTAACCGGTGCGCTTGATCCCAGCCGTCCGCTGAATCCAATCCTGGCCGCTGCCATGCAGCATAGCATTGAGCAGGCGTACAAACGTTTTTTAGAGCGCATATCAAAGGGTAGAAACCTGGACGTGGAGGAGGTTGAAAAGGTGGCTCAGGGACGCGTGTGGTCGGGCAAGGAAGCCTTGGCGCTGGGCCTGGTGGATAAACTCGGCAACCTGAAAGATGCGGTGGCGTCCGCAGCCGAACTTGCCGAGCTGGATGACTTCGAGGTGATCGTTATCCGGCGGCCGCTAAGCGGCAGAGAACGTTTATTAAAAGAGCTTTACCGGCTTATTGCGAGCCTGACGGCATTCAGGCCCGCTTCGCCAAAATATCCGACCGGATGGCACTATCCGTCCCCGGCCGGCGAGCTGGTGCAAATTTTTCAGTTGAATGACCCCCGGGGCGTATACGCTTATTGTTTAACCTGTGATATTCAATAACTACCGCAATTTAATTTCCTTATAGGGCAGGCCCAGACGCCGGGCCAGCCGCCTCGAGTCTTCTTCCAGGGTCATTTTTTGACCGCCGGCCTCCTTGACCGTGATCTTCTTATCGCCCACCACAAAAATCTGTATTTTTCGAGGGTCAAGAAGCCGGGCGGCTATTTTGAGCAGGTCTTCGCGTGAAGCCCGAAGGTAAGCGTCTTGAATCCTTTCCAGGGTGTCCAGAGGCTCGTTGCGCAGATGATAACGACCGTAAACCTCCACCAACTCAGCCGGCGTATCCACGTTAAAAACAAAACTGTTCAACGCATCCAGTCGTTTTAACTTCAGATTTTCTGGTGGTATTTCCCGCCGCAGGTCTTTCATAATATCCAGCGTCTCCGTGATTGCCGTTTTGGTTTGATCACCCTTGCATCCGATGTAGCCTATCAAGATACCGGCTCGCCACTTATAGGTTTGAAAGAATCCGGCTGAATACACCAATCCCAAATCATCCCGCAGCCGCTTGTACATCAAAGAATCGTCACCGCCGAAAATGTTCGCCAACAAATTGGTTTTCCAGTAATCGGGATGGGTGCGCTGGTTGCTGCGCAGGAGAAAAACGACTTGGGATTGCAGCTGACCGGGTTTGTGAATAAGCGCCAAAACCGGCGATGGTTTTGGAGGATCCGACAGATTTCGCTGGGTGCTTTTGCCTTTCGGCAGTGAATTGAAAAGCTTTTTCAATCCGGCAACGGCCCGTTGTTTGTCGATGTCGCCGGCCACGGCCGCGACCATATTTGCCGGGATGAAATATTTTTTGATAAATCCTTGCAGGTCTTCGCGCGATATCGCAGGGATGGTATCCAAACCTAAAAGCGGATCACGTCCGTAGGGATGCCCTTTGAAATGCCAAATCATCCCTTCACGCATGGCGATGGCTTGGGCCCTGTCGGATTGTCGCCGCAGGGCAACCAACTCCTGGTCTTTTGCCACTGTTAACACGCCGGCATCAAAAGCAGGTTGAGTGATCACTTCTTGCAGCAGGGCCAATCCTTTGTCCCAGTCATGTTTGATTACCGAAAGGTGAATGGCCGAATCCTCCTCACCCACGGAAACCGACAGCTGTATGGCGTTTTCATCCAGGGCCATCGCTAATTCGGACGGGGAGTAATTCTGGGTGCCGCCCCGAATGAGACTGCTTTCCAGCAAACCGCTCAGGCCGGTTTTGCCGTCCGGCAGATCCGTTTCACCGGCTTTTATCAGGAGGGTTAAATCGATCAGGGGCAGTTCTCGATCGGGTAAATAAAACACCGTCGCATTCTTGATCTCGGCGGTTTGGGGCCTGGGATAGGTTATTTTCTGTGGATGGCGCCGGAAAGACAGGGGGTGTTTCCAACCGACGGGTGTCGGGTAAATCGAGTTGTTTTCCAATTTCTCCGGCTCGAAAATATTGGAGGAGGAGGCGCCACTGATTGAGCGTACTTCGGTATATGTTTCCGGGGGCAGATGGGGCGTTTTACCCGGAATGACGTAAACACGGGTTTGATTGCCGGTCCGCATATATTTTCTGGTGACCTCCCGGATGTCATCGGGTGAAATTTCTCCCATTCTATCTAAATATTCGGTAAAGTACTGCCAGCCCACCTGAACTTCCAAAGTCGCCAGGCTACCGGCAAGATCCTCGTTGCTGCGCATTCTTTCCAAAAAATCTCTTTGATTGAGTTTTTTAATTCTTTCGAGTTCGCGCGCCGAAACCAATTCGGTTTTCAGTTTTTCGATCTCGGCCACCAACATATCTCCAACTTTTTCACAGGCCGCCAAATAGGCCTGCTGTTTCTCGGCTTCGGTGATGGATTGAGATTGCAGGGCCTGCGGTTCATTCGGCGAGGCACCCAGGATAATCATTCCGCCGTAGCGATTGTCAGGGTTATAGGCCCACGCTTGAACGGCCAGTCCTTTGTCGACAATATTTTGGGTCAAACGGGCACTGCGGCCGTGGCTCAACACCATGGTCATGGCATCCAGGGCATAGAAGTCTTTTGTTCCCATGCGGGCACCATGGAAGCCAATCCTGACCAGGGGTGTGCGGGCGCCTTTCAGAAAGCGGACGCTTTTTCGGGGACCCTGCTGTTGCGGTTCGGCCGTAACGGTTTCGGGACTGCGGCGCCCGGCTGGATACCGTTCAAAATAGATCTCAGCCAACCGTCGGACATCTTCGAGCTTTACGTCGCCAACCAACACGCAGACGGCATTTGACGGGCTGTAGTATTTTTGATGAAAAGCAACGGCGTCCGCTGTGGTATACCGCTGCATGTCAGACTTCCAGCCGATAATGGGATTGCGATAGGGGTGAGCCGTATAGGCGGTTGTCTCAAGGTCGAGCCAGGCGGCGCCGGCCGGGCTGTTGACATATCGAAACGCCCATTCGCGCTGCACGACGTCTTTTTCAACGTAAAATTCACGCCAGGAGGGTTCAAAGATCTGTTCACTCACAATGGAAAACCACTGCTCCAGCATATCCGACGGCATCGACATGATATATTGGGTTTGATCCTTGGTGGTAAATGCGTTCACACCGACAGCGCCGTTTCTTGCCAGTTGGGTTGAAAACGCCTGGGGAACATATATTTTTTGCACCTCGGCCCGCAATCGTTCCATTTCCTCGAGTTTTTTTCTGATGAATTCCTTGTTGGGATGGCGCTTTTGTTGCTCCCGCCCCACCGCTTGATAGGCCGAATCGATTTTTTCCTGCAGCGCGAGATCTTTTTCGACGTCTCGGGTGCCGAAATTTTTGGTTCCCTTGAACATCATATGTTCCAGCATATGGGCGATGCCTGTTTTGCCCACGTCTTCAAGTGCCGATCCCGCTCGTATTGCCAGACGGCAGGCGACCTGGGGTGTCGTCGGCCGCTCCACAACCAAAAAAAGCATACCATTTTCGAGCTGAAACTCTTTGACGGTTATTTGAATATCGGAAAACGAATTTCCCGCCAGGCTGGAGCTCGCAACAAAAAGCAATAGACAACTGCCAACAAATAATTGTTTTAAAAAACGCATGGCCGTTTCCTCCCGCTTCTAATCAACGGATCTTCAGATTTTATCGTCTAAAGTATATGCACCATTTTTTGTTTGTAAAACTTTAATGACCGCTCAAAAATGTCTGGGCGACAGCCCGAAAAGTTTTGACCGCCCGAAGGTCCCAACCCTTGCTCCCCCTCAGGATGATATATTTGATTTCTGTCATTTTACGCATATCTTTACCGTAGTTCCTTGCAAATTTCAGGTGGGCGTGAAAAAGTTTATTTCAAACCCCTGGTGTCCAAAACATCTTTGGCAATGTCAATTAATTTGAGCAATTTCAGATGAGGATCTCTAAAAATGAAACCGATCTATCTCGGCTGGTTAACCCTGGGATTGGCCGTATTGTTTTTCTTCCACACCGTTCCTGCTTATGGTTTCAGGTGCGGTACGCGCGTGATATCCATCGGGGATTCTAAATTCAGGGTGTTGTCAACATGCGGAGAGCCGACGCATATTGAAACTTGGGAGGAAGAACGCATCTTGAGAGACTTTCGCAGCCCCCAATATGCGGACGAACAAACGCAATACTCTCGTGAACCCCTTTTCGTAAAGCAACATGTAACCATCGAACGCTGGACTTACAACCTCGGCGCGTTAAAATTAATTCGTTACCTTACATTCGAAAACGGTGCCCTGGTCAAGATCACCACCGGAGAGCACGGATACTAGATGTCATGCCCCAAGACATAAGCTCAAAAAGTCTTGCAGCGGTTTGATCCGCCCCACCCCTCTGGCGGATAAACGCCCTGCTGCAGCCGGCGTGTTTATCCTCCCGCCGCGGCGGGACTCAATGGCGCTCGCCTTCACCAGAGGGCCGGGGCGGATCAAACCTTGAGTTGGCTCGCTAAATACGGGAATTCCGAGTGGTTTGGCTGGTTGAAAAAAAGACATTTTACCACACGCTCGATATGGGATTTGAAAGGGTGAGAGTACCCCTGCGGGTTAAGTTTGAGTTCGAGGTAAAAGAAGGGTCACTGGTTTCAGACAGCCTGACCTTTGAAACGTTATTCAACAAACAGGTCCTTAAAAAAAGATATCCCCGGTTGAAGCTGGAATTATTGCACGCTGAAATCGAAAAAACCGTTAAACGAAATATATTAGGATATTTGAATGATTGTGGGTTTATGCGGGTCGATTGACCGCCAGATTTCTGATTGCGGTCGGCATCGGCTCTCCACGGGGCGGTCTTGATTGACACTCCCCGCCTCAAGGACGGGGCTTGCAGGGAAGTAAACCGGTCAATGGAGATCTTCAACAAGCTTGTCGATAGTTGTTTCACCAAAATAAGGGGCGATTTTCCATAATTCCAATCCCAGGAAAGGAGTAGAGAATTGTTTGCCGGATCAAGGTTGCGCAGGTAGTATTCCTCCAGAGCTAGGTTTTTGCGAGGATCGTTGTTGTCGAGAGTATCTGCTAAAAACATTGTAAATCTAGCTTTCTCTGAAATTAAGGCCGTGGCCCTTAGACCAAAAATTCATCCCCCATTTTACCCTTTCTTAATCTGATCCAATATGAGAAAATATGAAGATCAAAAGATCGCACGCTCACACGCCTATGAGCTAAAGGACAACCCTATGAAAAGGTTTTCAGCCTTCCTTACACCCGTATTTTCATTTATTTTAATAGCTTATGGCTGTGTGGTTTTAGGGCCGTCAGAGGCGGATGTCATAGATGCCATGGAAGCCTCCCTGCGAAGTTTTCAAGCCTCTATGCACAAACAAAACTTGGAACTTCACGAAACCTATGCCAATGCAGTCGATCTTGCCTTTATCAATGGCGACCGTTCGTTGCTGCATAACATGAGCGTCATGATGAAGGATAGCAAGGTGTTTGTTTCAGGCGAATGTGTTTTTGCTGAGTACCAGGACACGCAATCGGAATATCTTATCAATGGAAACATCGCCTATCATTTGAAATTTCCGAGAAGTTTCAATCCCCGTGGCGGTTCCGGGAGGGTCAACGGGAAAATAACACTGGCCGGCGGCAGGGTGGAAAAATTAGATTATTCTTTTAGCGTCAACAGCAACGGCGTATTCGAGGATTTTACGGTTACGGTCAACGGCAAAAATATGGATATGACCAAGTATCAGAACCAAATTAATTTCATCAAATTCATGAAACTGCCGACGCTGGGTTAAAATGAGATTTTTCGATGATTGTTTGCGTATATGCGTTCAGATTGAACGGGAAAATAGGATAGGGGCGACATGGTGGTGGTTGATGAAAAAACTTGCTTGCTTTGTGGTGAGGTTGTGACAAACTCAAACCAAAAAAGAGAGCTGGTTTTAAAGAAAGAAATTGTTCGCCTATCCGAAAAAATAGATGAGCTGCTTTGAATGGATGGTTCACAGTAGATCCTCGCTGTGTTGGATTCGAAACCCAGCAACTATATCAAAGCGTTGATTAGGTCATCATCATTTCTTTAACCCCATCCGGGCTTATTGCAATCGGAATAAATTTTTAGGAATTAAGATAAGTTGTCAATTTTTATGAATAGTTCTCATATCCCCCACATTCGTTGCTCCCCTTTCGGTGCAATGTAGTTTTAAACTACATGTCTTCCGCCAGGTAATCTCGGGGTTTTTTCTTGGTGTTATCCGGCGGTATTTAAATTTCGGATAACTCACCATAATGTTACTATCATTGGTATATTAAGCAGTAAGCACCAAGTGAAGTTTTTTGCAAAAAAAAGTTGACAATTCTACTATATTATAGAATATATTTCAAAATATATTATGGAATATATATTTTACTGAGTTGATGTCTAAATACCACTAAAACTTTGAGATCATTGCCTTAAATAACCGGGCATTATCAATCTAAGCCTGATAGCGCGGACCGTCGTCTAATTTACTAAGACACTGAACATTATTTGGATAAATGGCGTCCAACAGTGTCAACAGCCTCCTGACGGGGAACAGATGAAAAAAAACACCAGTAAAACTGAAGCAGTCTATCATAAATTGCTCGAAGGCATTGTCGATAGAGGGTTTATGCCCGGTCACAGACTGGTGGTGTCCGACCTGGTAGGTGAATTTGCAGTCAGCAGAACCCCAGTCCGAGAGGCTTTGCTACGGTTAAAAAATGAAGGTCTTGTTCAAGGAGATTTACATCGAGTTGCCTATGTTGCTCATCCAACATCAAAAGATGCCGAGGAAATATATGACCTGCGGGAAGTTTTAGAAGGCCTTGCAGCCAGAAATGCAGCCCAGAGGGTTACCGAGGAAGGGGCTATGGAACTGAAGTTGTTAATTAAGCAGTCGGAGGAGTATTGTGAGCTGGAGAAACTAAGGGAGTTCACCCAGGTAGATGTTAAATTCCATGAATACATTGCAGAGATCGGCGGGAATCACCGATTGCGACATGCCCTGACACAGATTCGGCACCAGGGTCAGTTCCTGAGAAGAACTTCGATGCATTTGCTGGGGGGAAAAGGTTATCAGGCCTTAGCCGGGCATAAAAGAATCCTTGAAGCAATTATCTGTAAAGATCCTCAGCTTGCCGAGACAAGGGCCAGAGAGCATATAAGGGAATTTAAAGGGGCGCTTGTTAGTTTACTGAAGGAGTCAGGTTGGTGACCGGTGCGAAATCTCTTCTTGCCCATAAATCTCAGCGCAGCACAAGAAAAGCGCTTTGAACCTGTTTGAGTCCCGCTGTCAAGGCGGACCTGGAGCAAGCTTTATATTTATCAAAAAACGTTTTAGACCCAGCGAAAATCTGTTTGGGCAACAGTCCGTTGAAAACTGACTCCAAGATTGATGATGGAAGTTAGCAACTCACAAGCACATGTACACGACGAAATATCCTTACAGTTGTGCCATATCCATATGCGCTCGACCCCCCTTCTTCCACATGGTAACTAAGTGTCCCCCGTCAAATTGAAGCGGGGGTGATAATCAAAATATACACGATAGAAAAGGAGGATAGTATGACAGGGCAATATGAATTTCATCTAACTACACGCATCATATATTCTATGAACAGCAGCATCAAGATCGGAGAAATTGCAAACAGTTTTGGCAAGAAGAAATATCAGCTCATCACCGATGCCGGGATTGCCGGTGCAGGGATATTGGATTGCCTGTTAGCGCCTTTGAAGTCGGCCGGCATTGATACAGTTCTATTTGATAAGGTAGAAGTTAATCCGACAGTCCAGACCGTAGACAAAGCCTGCGAGCATTACAATAATAAAGGATGCGAGGGCGTGATCGCTGTTGGCGGCGGCAGTCCAATGGACACGGGTAAGAGTGTCGGCATTCTTGCCACAAACCCCGGTTCGGCATCCGATTACCTTGGTCCTGATAATTGGGGTAAGATAAAGAATCCATCTGTACCGGTAATTTGTGTGCCCACCACCGCCGGCACGGCAGCTGAAATTACTGATGTCGCCGTTTTGAGCGATCCGGAAAGGAAAGTGAAGCTGGGTATTTTTAGCCCGTATATTGTTCCTGCGGTGGCCATACTGGACCCGCTTCTGACGATCAGCCTGCCCCCCGAACCCACGCGGGACTCGGGACTGGATGCACTCTGTCATGCCGTTGAGTCCTACATCAGCATCAATTCCTGGTGCGCATCTGAAGCCTTGACGTTGAAAGCCATTGAACTAGCAGGGCGACACCTTCGGACGGCCGTCCATAACGGGCAGAATGTTGAAGCTCGTGATGGCATGCTGATGGCCAGCCTCCTTGCAGGTATGGGATTCCTCAACACGAAACTCTGCCTGGTCCATGCGATAACCGGCCCCATAGGTGGTCTGTATAATTGCCCACATGGCGCCATTAACGCCATTGTCTTGCCCCATGCCATGAGATTTATGCTTCCGGGAGCCGTCTCAAAATACGCCAATATTGCCATTGCCCTTGGAGAAGATGTGGGTGGTTTGTCTGAAAGGGCAGCGGCTGAGAAGGCTGTTGAAGCCGTGGTGCAGTTGTCGAAAGATGTGGGATTGCCAAAGGGCTTATCAGTGTATGGGATAAAAGAAGAAGACCTTGAAAAAGTATCCGAGATGGTTGCTGCCAATTTTCAGAATGCTCTATCCCCCCGAAAAGCGAGTCCAGAGGAAATATTAGAAATATTCAGAACCGCTCTTTAATCAATATTCGAAAGGAATTGAAGCAGGAAAAATGAAAACACTAAAATTTTTCGACAAACTGATACGCTTTTTCGAAAAATACGTGACTATTACTCTAATGCTTTTCATTTGCTCTTTACTTCTTTTGCAGACCTTTACTCGGTACATCCTTAACAATCCGTTATCATGGCCGGAAGAGCTTCTAAGATTTTGTTTTGTTTCAATGATCTACCTGGCCATCAGTTACGCTGCATCGCTCGATGCCCATATACGGATAGAGATGCACATCAGGCTCCTTTCGATAAAATGGCAGACGGTGATCTTCAGCATAGGGGATCTTATGTGGATCGTCTTTAACATTGTCATTATCGTAGAAGGGATCAAAGTTGTCCGAACTTTATTCATTAACCCTTATATTTCTCCTGTTATGCAGGTTTCAATGGCATACGTGTACTGCATTATTCCCTTTGCATTCACTCTGGTAACCATACGGATCATCCAGCATTTCTATCTTAGAATCATGAGGCTGAGAAAACCCTAAAAAAGGCTCGTATGGAAGTTCTACCACTATTTATTGCTCTTTTTATTGCATTGCTGGTGGGAGTGCCGATTGGCATCGCAATGGGAGTTGCCTCGCTGGCATCTATTATGTACCTCGATCTACCGCTTTCGCAGCTTCCGCAGATTTTTTACCAGGGTGCCGATAAGTTCGTTTTAATAGCCATTCCTATGTTTCTCATGGCTGGTACACTCATGGAAAAGGGGGGGCTAACCAAACGCTTGGTGGGTCTCAGTCAAATTCTTGTTGGAAAAGCTCATGGAGGACTGGGGGCAGTGGCAATAATCTCCTGCACCTTCTTTGCCGCCATTTCAGGCTCAGGCCCAGCGACCACAGCAGCTATCGGAGCCCTGCTGGTCCCTGAGATGGTTAAACGCGGTTTTCCGGGGGGTTACGCCGGAGGAACCGTTGCTTCAGCAGGAGGAATTGGTATAGTCATCCCTCCGAGTATCCCCCTGATTATTTACGCAACCATGGCAGAACAATCTGCATCAAAACTCTTCCTGGCCGGATTCATTCCTGGAATAATCCTTGCCGTCGCCCTTTTAGGTTTCAACTATTATCTGTGTAAAAAAAACAATTATCCGCGAGATACACGTAAGTTTTCACTTAAAGACTTCAGAAAGCAATTCTTGGATAGCAAATGGGCCCTTCTGGCACCATTTATCATTCTCGGTGGCATCTATACCGGTGTAACCACCGTAACCGAAGCGTCAGGAATTGCCGTTTTATACAGTCTGATTTCAGGACTTTTTTTACACCGGGAACTGAACCTGAAAAAAATTTGGGAAGCGCTTATGCTGGCACTCAGAATCACCGGATCCTCCTTCATCATGTTGGCAGCCGGTCAGATTCTTGCCAGACAGCTCACTGTGGCGAATCTGCCTGAAATCATAACAACCGCTATTCTCGGCATTACGGAAAACAGGATTCTAGTCCTTCTTCTAATTATCGGGTTGCTGATTTTCATTGGTATGTGGATGGAAACCATTGCCCAGATCATTATTTTAACGCCTGTTTTTCTTCCCGTAATTGAAACTATCGGTGTAAGTCCAATTCACTTTGGTATTATATTTATCATCGCCTGTGAAATCGGTTTTCAGACACCGCCTCTCGGTGCGAATCTGTTTATTGCCAAGGAGCTCGGGAACAGTACCTATGAAGAGGTCTCAAAGGTCGGTATGATTTTCGCTATTTCGGAAACGGGGGCTCTAATCTTTATCGCCCTCATCCCGCCAATGGCGATGTTTTTACCCAATCTGCTTATGGGCATTTGATGACGGTCCTTTATTGAAAAGGGGGCAGTGTGAAATGACTCTTTTCAGGACTCAAAATCCACTAATGAAAGGAGGTGATAATGAATCGGGAATCCGAAAAAACATCATCAAAACGAGAGAGGGGCAGTTGTTAGGTGGCTCGTAAAACCCATTAATGGAAGGAGGCATGATCATGAGAAAGCTAGGAACAGGAATCTTTATACTCAGTATTTGCTGGGCCCTTGCACTTTCACTAAGCGCTGCAGAGACTGTCTATGCCAAAGATAAAGTGAAAATGAAAATCAGCGCATCCGGTGCCGGGGTGAAAGCAACTTACGGCAATGAGTTGTGCAGAACTTTTAAGGACCTGGTTGCTTTGTATTCAAACTATGAGATCGAAGTAAAAGTGTATCCCCAGGGAACCTTTGGCGGCTCTCAAGAGGCGGTCCTCGCTTTACGGAACGGGGAATTCCAAATGTTCAATCAGGCAACCAATAATTTTGCCGTTCATGCACCGTCGGTCAACGCCTTTTCTATCCCCTATATGATTGATTCCTATGAGCAGGCTTATCGGCTGGTGGATGGCCCCTTCGGGGACGTCATTCGTAAGAAGGCATCCCAGGAATCTGGCGTCAGATTCATGGGGATCCATCGGGGTGGATGGCGCGGTATCGCAAATTCCAAAAGACCCATCCATAAGCTTGAAGATATGTCAGGCCTGAAGATACGGGTCCCGAAGAGTCCGACTTACATCGAAATGTTCAAAGCATGGGGCGTTAACCCAACTCCCATCGGCTGGAACGAGACATTCACGGCCTTGCAGCAGAAAGTCGCAGACGGACTTGATAATCCGATATCCGTTCTTGGGCAATTCAAGTTCTATGAAATACAGAAATACTTCACAAGCTGCAAATACGTACCCCAGATGGGGGTCGTAATAATGAACGAAAAATTTTATGATGGGTTGTCCCAGGAACATAAAGATGCCGTAGAAATCGCCCTGAAGGAAACCCTTGGCTGGCTGAACCGCTATGTTGCTTGGTCTACTGCCAAGTGGGCGAAAATATGCGAGCAAAAGGGCATGGTCCTTTACGATTTGCCCGACAGTGAAGAAGCGCGCTGGAGTGCAAAAGCAAAAAGCATATGGCCGAAATTGTACGACTTGGCCGGTGGAAAGGCATGGGTTGACAGGTTTGACAGAGCGGTTAAGCGGGCCAAAAAATAATTAGTCCCCAAAAGGTGTTTGTCATGATTATGAACTCGCCCCTCGTTTGAATGACGAGGGGCGGTACAAGGAGTGAAAAAAAGAAAAAGAATACAGAGCCTGAGTCTCCATCGACCCAACATCGGGAGCATAAAGTGCCTAAGTTTCAGTCAAATGAATTGATCAAAATTACTCGGAGGATATTTGTAGCAGCCGGAACTCCGGAAGATATTGCAGAGATTGTGGCCGGTGACCTTGTCAAGGCCAATCTGATAGGCTATGATTCCCACGGTATTTGGCGCATTACAAGATATATTATGAGAATTAGAAACGGTGGACTCGATCCAGAAGCTCGACCGGAGGTTGAACGCCAGACCAACTCCGTGGCCGTTGTGAACGGCAATTGGGGTTTTGGGCAGCTTGGGGCCAGAATGGCTGTTGAATATGTAAGCAGTTTAGCGCCTAAATGCGGAGTTGCATGTGTTGCCCTCCATCGGACAAATCACATTGGACGGGTTGGAGAGTATTCCGAAATGCTGGCCTCCGAAGGGCTCATCAGTATGGTACTCACGAGTGTTACCGGTCAAGACAGGCAGGTGGCACCTTACGGTGGTCGAGAACGTATTTTCGGCACGAATCCGATGGCTTGGGCCTTGCCGGTGCGTGCGCCACGCCCGCCACTGGTGGTCGATTTTGCCACATCAGCCACAGCTGAAGGCAAACTTGCTGTTGCCCTGAGCAAAGGGGAACCGATCGAGCCCGGTCTAGTGCTCGATCGTCATGGGAATCCAAGTACGGAGCCGAAAAGTTTCTTCGACGGCGGGACCCTGCTTTCCTTTGGTGGTCACAAAGGTTATGGGCTTACCCTGATGATCCAGCTTATGACAAATGTGCTGACAGATTATGAGAACGGCTCATACAGGGATAGCAGGTTCAAGAATCCCTCTTTGTTTACAGCATGGTCTGTCGAGGCCTTCATGGCTCCGGAGCAATTCGTAGATCTGGTTGAAGATTGGCTGCAGTATATCAAACGGTCGAAAACCGCAAAAGGTTTTGATGAAATCCTTCTGCCTGGAGAACCGGAAGCAAAAACTTTTGCCAAAAGATCAAAAGAGGGGATTGATATCCCGGAACCTACCTGGCGTGAGATAATGGCGATCGCAGGTGAATTAGGTGTATCGATATAAAAGCAATTCTGCTTAAAATAATTTCCTTGTCTTTTGCGGGGCATATTGTAAACTCCCCCACCGAAAGGGTAAGGGGGTAGAATATGGAAAAAGGCTTGTTCAACCTGAAAGGAAAGATCGCCATTATCACCGGCGGCAATGGCGGCATTGGGAAAGGTCTGGCAGAAGGACTCGCAGGAGCCGGTGCCGATATCATTATTGCGGCGAGGGATGAGCGCAAGACGGAAAAAGCCGTTGGCGATATTGAAAAATCATATGGTGTTCAGGTAATGGGTGTGCAGCTGGACGTTACCACGGCAGCGCAAATAAAAGATATGGTGGATAAGGTAAGTGATCGTTTTGGGAGTATCGACATTTTGGTAAACAACTCCGGCATTGCCATCCCTAAAATGCCCCAGGATTTCTTACCGTCAGAATGGGACCAGGTGATGGCGGTTAACCTTCGAGGCCCCTTTCTTTGCTCACAGGCGGTTTATGCTGTAATGAAAGATGGGGGAGGCGGTAAAATAATTAATATCGGTTCAATGACTTCAATTTTCGGCGGTGTGAAAATGGCACCCTATGGTTCAAGCAAAGGGGGGGTCGTTCAGCTGACCAGGAGTCTTGCCGTGGCTTGGGCAGCTGACAATATTCAAGTAAACGCTATTTTACCGGGGTGGATCGAAACAGATCTGACACGGCGCACTCAAAAGATGAACCCGGGATTTCGTGAACGCGTTCTGGCAAGGACACCCGCAGGCCGCTGGGGGGATCCTAAGGATCTGGCAGGCATCGCCGTTTTTCTGGCAAGCCGCGCGTCCGACTTCATAACAGGAGCGGCCATTCCTGTGGACGGCGGATATTCTGTGTTCTTGGTATGATAAACTCGAAAGATTACGTTAATCTCGGAAATCAGTGTCTGAACAATCAAGGTATAATAAACTAAAGCCATAAGAAAAAACAGAATCAAAAATGAAGAAGGTTCTCATTACCGGCGGTGCTGGGACCTTGGGCCGCTGCGTAACTGAAGAACTCCTAAAGCGCAATTACGCAGTGCGGATCTTTGATCTGCAGAGTTTCGACTGCAACGTTGCTCCTGTGGGGTCAAGTTGTGAAGTTTTGCGGGGAGACATTTGTAACCCGGATGCCCTTTCCCGGGCGACCGATGATGTCGATTGGATTATCCATCTGGCGGCTATTCTGCCGCCACTAAGTGAAAATGACCGAAATCTGGCCACGGCTGTTAATATTCATGGTACCAGACAACTGCTTAAGGTGATGAAGAAGGGAGTTCCACTTGTTTTTGCATCGTCTGTAGCCGTTTACGGAGTACCGCAAAGAAAAATAGTTGATATTGATCACCCGACCAAGCCCACTGATTATTATGGCGAGACCAAACTTCAGAATGAAAAGGAAATAGCGGCTAGCGGCCAGATTTTTACAGTGCTTCGTATTTCAGGGATTTCCGTGCCAGCGCTGCTTGAAATTCCGCGACCGTGGTTTTTTGCAAGAAAGCAACGGCTGCAATTCGTTCATTTGGCGGACGCAGCCACAGCAGTAGCAAACTGCGTGGATAACAAGAATACCGGTGGTCACATCTTTCAAATTGCGGGAGATGATAGTTGGCGGATGTGGGGAGAGGAATACTCAAAGGCGATCTGCAATGCCTTTGACATACCACCAGAAAGCGCATCTTATCTCAAAGAACCAAGCTGGCCTGGTTGGTATGATACAAGACGCTCTCAAGCAATTTTTGATTATCAACACCAGCGCTTCGAAAAATTTATCGCGCAATTGCGGGATCTCTATCGAGGGGCTGTGGATCAGCCGATCGATGCCCCGTGAAATGTAGTTGACGTAAGCTTGCTCTCTTGTTTGCTTTCGAGAAAGGTAAGGAACAATGAGAAAAGAAGAATTCTGGGCCCTGGAACGTTTTGTCGAGGAAGAAAATGAATGGCGACATTTGCCGGAGAATGTCTATACGGGAGATGGCAAGGCATTGGTCTCTATCGTTTCAACGAAGAAACGGGAACTCAAAGACGCCATACGACTGGCTTTAGAGAAGATAGGGGGACTAAAGAAGGCCCTGAGACCAGAGGATCGTGTCTTGCTCAAGGCCAATTACAACAGCGATGACCCCTATCCCGCTTCGACAGATCCAGCTTTTCTGGCAGCTATTGTGGAATTGATGCGGGAAGAAGGACTTACCGATTTTACCCTCGGAGAACGTTCAGGTTGGCCCTGGATGCCTACGGCCCGCGTACTGGAAGAAATGGGCGTGTTTGAGTTGGCTGAGGAACTCGATTTGAACGTCGTGGATTTTGATTCGGGGCCCTGGATGGATGTGAGGTTGGGAGCTGAAGCGAAATGGTGGAAAAAGGTGGCCTTTCATAAATCACTGAAAGATTACGACAAAATCGTTTTTCTTCCCTGCATGAAGCACCACTTCTTGGGTCGCTTCACCATGAGTCTCAAGTTGACTGTAGGCCTCACTCACCCCGTGGAAATGCGGCATCTCCACGCTGATCGCGCACTGGGCAAGACAGATGAGCCCATGGAGCTAAAGATGGTGGAAATCGGAATTCCTGTGGCACCTGATTTGATCATCATGGATGGGCGGAAATCTTTTGTGACGGGCGGTCCGGACATGGGAGAAATTGAGGAGCCTGAAGTGATACTGGCCTCCGGTGACCGGCTGGCGATTGATGTGGAGGGGGTCAAGATCCTCCAGTCTTATCCGCGTGAAAATTTGATAGATATGCCGGTATGGGAGATTCCCAGCATTGAAAGGGCCGTCGAATTGGGACTCGGTGCATCCAGTGAGGAAACTTACCGGGTGGAGCGTTTGTGATAAGCGACACTTGAGACCGTGCTTCTTGATTGAGCCACGGGGCAGGGCGTCTATTTTGAACAAAGGGGAATATGGTGAATACTTTGTTGACTGAAGAGACACTCGCGATAGCAAAATCGGTTGTAAATCAGGCCGATGCCGAAGATCATAAGGAACTGCTCCTTTTGATCAAGGACCTTGAGGAGGCTAAGGTGAGCCTTTTTGTGAGGACAGGGGAGGCAAAACCTCTGTTGCTTGGGTGCCATGAGGCTGTTGTTGATTTGAACAGGAAGATCCAAGAGGAGGACGGGTGGGGCAAAAATGCTAAAGCAGCCTTTCAAGTCTTTCAAAATCGCGTATCAAAGTTACGGAACACCATTTTGGTCCGCACCCAGAAAGCGACCTAAAGAAAGATTGCTATAATCTGTATATGCGCTTATGAGGCGTCAATAAAAACGACACTGGGGAATGGCGGTTTCCATTGATGGCCGGCACAAAGGATCTATTCGGTTTTTTCAGAATCAAATCGCGGAAACAGGAAAAGTCTGAAACGGGAGGTGAATTATGCAAGCAGGCTTTTGGGGTAAAATACTTCGGGTCGATCTAACGAATCGGGAGATCACCGTCGATGAACACGATCAGAATTTTTATCGAACTTATATGGGGGGGCGAGGCATCGTCGCGCACTACCTGTTGAAAGAAGTTCCGCGCGGTTGTGATCCACTTGGGCCAGAAAATGTCCTGATTTTCGCAGCCAGTGTTCTGACGGGCACTTCCATTCCTGGGGCCGGACGGAACAGCGCGGGTGCAAAGTCCCCCCTCACCGGAGGCTACGGTGAAGGAGAGGCGGGTGGCGATTGGGGCGTAAAACTCAGGTGGACCGGGTATGACGGCATCGTCTTAACCGGCCGGTCCGAGAAGCCGGTGTATCTTTGGATTACCAACAACGAGGTGGCTCTGCGTGATGCTTCCGACCTTTGGGGCCTGGAGGCTTATGAGACCCAAGAAGTGATCCGTAAGAATGAAGGTGACCCCAATGTCTCCGTAGCAATGATTGGTCCTGCGGGCGAAAACTTAATCCGCTTTGCCTGTATTGCCGAAGGACCGCATGATTACATCGGTCGCGCTGGCATAGGGGCCGTCATGGGTTCGAAGAAACTAAAAGCAATAGCGGTCAAGGGTGATTTGCGACTGAAGGTTCATAATAAGGAAGGGCTTGTAAAAGTTTCCCGGTGGCTTGGTGAGAATTGGCAGAAATTTCTGGGTCCTATGTCAGAAAATGGTACCCTGAACGGTCTAGCCCTTTTCAATGCCGCGGGTGGGTTGCCGACCCGAAACTTTCGTGACGGTGTTTTCGAAGCATTTGAGAGCATTTCTGGGAAATATATGACGGAGAATATCCTGGTCGATAGAAAGAGCTGTTACTTATGCCCCGTTCACTGTAAGCGGGTGGTCCAAATCAATGAGAAGGATATACGGGTCGGCACCAAATACAGCGGGCCTGAATTCGAAACCGTAGGCAGCTTTGGTTCTAATTGTGGAATCGGTGACTTGAAAATCGTGTCTCTCGCAAATGAGATTTGCAACCGATACACCCTTGATACAATCACCGCAGGGATGATGATTTCGGGAGCTATGGAGTGTGCCGAGAAAGGACTTCTGCCTGACTCTCTAACTGAAGGGTTGGATTTGCGTTTTGGTTCTGGAAAGGGTGTACTGGATCTCCTCAAGCTGATTGTTAATCGTCAGGGACTTGGCGATATCTTGGCAGAAGGCCCCAAGGGCATCCAAGAAAAACTGGGCAAGGAGGCAGCTTCCTGTTTTCTTCATATAAAAGGCCAACCGCTTCCTCTCCATGAACCACGATGGAAGACGGGCCTGGGGCTCGGTTATGCACTCGCCCCGACAGGTGCCGAACACATGGCCAATATGTTCGATCCCATGTACGCCAGTACTGAAGCGCCAACATTTGCCTTTGCAAGGAACATGGGTATTTTAGAAGCTGTGGATCCTTTTGAGCTCAATCCTTCAAAGGTCCGACTCTGGGTCCACATGATGCTCAATAAGAGCCTGTACAACAACCTCTGTGTATGCTCCTTCTTTCCCTATACTCTGACGCATCTGGCCGACCTGGTCAGAGGGGTCACGGGTTGGGACGTATCCGGTTGGGAGTTAATCAAGGTTTCTGAACGTGCTCTCAATATGACCAGGGCGTTCAATACATTGGAGGAATTCGGTATAAATGATGACTTGTTACCCCAAAGGATTTTCGAACCAATTGAAAATGGTCCTCTCAAAGGACAGGCTATAGATAGTGACCAGTTTGCCGAAATGCGCAACTTGGCATACGACATGCTGGGTTGGGACCGTCAGTTAGCGTCCCCAAGGCGTTGGAAGCTTCACGAATTGGGTCTGCACTGGTTGACGGAGAAGATGGAAAAACACGGATGCCTCCAGGATTGATCGATCAACGTGATTTAGGTAAGGAGTATCATTTGTAATGATAAAGGTTGATGTCAAGCTAGCCGATTTTCTTTCAAGAATCAGTCAGCAGACGCCATCAGAACTTGAGATAGCTGAGGATTCCACAGTGGCCGACGTTATCGATCTTCTTGCGAATCGATTTGGAGATGATTTCCGAAAGGCCCTGGTAAATTCAGAGGGCAGACTTCGTAAGCAGATTATAATCGCAATTGATGGTGTGGTTCTGCCTCATGAGAAAGCCAGAACAGCCGTTGTCAAAGAAAGAAGTCGCATAACAATTATTCCGGCCACAGGTGGGGGTTAAAGAACCACAAGTTTGTTATTCCCGTATTCGGCATCGATTCCAGCGCAGATCCATTGCAGATTTTAATCGCAGGGCGGAGTTGCCCCTGGGGTGTTTCACAAAAAATTTTAACTTAAGTTCCGCTACCGCCTTGGGCTTCAGTTCAATGTCCCTTTGCATTACGCCCTCCCGTTGCTGAAAATCTTGCTTCGTCGGCTTGGGCTCAATTTCAATCCCCTTGATCTTAATGCGATCCGTCTTTGATTCCAGCAAAGGGCATTGCAGGGTTGAATGGAGATCGACAGTAAAATGGCCGGTGGGGCAACTCCAGACATCCACCCGACCTTTACCCCCCCTTTTTCTGTTGACTGACCAATCCCTTTTTTCTTAGTGTTTTCTTTGAATCAGCAAGGGGTCTGACATACAACCCGATAAGGAGAATCGAAAACCCAAGCGGTCGATTATCGGAAGGATTGAAATGAGCTGGTTGAAACTTCTGCGATGCATCACCTGCCGTCGAGAATTTACACCTGCAGAGATCGATTACACCTGCCCGTTTTGCGGTCCCCGGGAGGGCACCCTGGAACCCCTCTATGATTATGATTCTGTTTCCCGGCATCTTAGCCGCAAAGCGCTCTCAAGCAACATCCGATATGACATGTGGCGCTATCTGCCCCTTTTACCGATAGTGGATCCGGAAAAAATTCCGGACCTGTTGGTGGGCTGGACGCCCCTCTATCGTTCCCCGCAGCTGGAAAATCAGCTGAAACTTGCCCGGGTGTGGATCAAGGACGATGGCCGCAATCCCACCGCCTCACTGAAGGACCGCGCCAGTGCCGTGGCGGTCGTAAAAGCCCTGGAAAAGAACGCTCGGATTTCAACGGCCGCATCCTCGGGCAATGCAGCAGCATCCTGGTCGGCGTTCACCGCGATCTGCGGTCTAAAAACCGTGATATTTGTACCGGAAACCACACCAAGCGCTAAATTGGCTCAACTGCGGTTGTATGGTGCACACGTTTTTCAGGTGAAGGGAACTTATGACCAGGCCTTTGATTTATGTTGCCGGGCGGCGGACAAATGGGGCTGGTATAATCGCTCCACCGCTGTCAATCCTTACCTGGGCGAAGGAAAAAAAACGGCGGCGCTTGAAATCTGCGAACAGCTGAATTGGGAGGTGCCGGATTACGTGCTGGTCGGGGTGGGAGACGGCTGTATTTTGCAGGGGTTATGGAAGGGGTTTAAGGAATTTTACAAGCTGGGTCTCATAGACCGGCAACCGAAAATGGTCGGTGTTCAGGCTCAAGGCGCTGCGCCGCTGGTAAATGCATGGCAAGCGGGTTCCCGGCGGGTCCAACCGACAATCACAAAAACACTGGCCGACTCGATAGCTGTGGGAACGCCCAGGGACCAGATCAAATGTCTGGCGGCGGTACGGGAGTCAGCCGGAAGAATGATATCGGTTGCTGATGAAGACATTCTGACCGCTATGCACAACCTGGCTGTCACAACCGGAATTATGGCCGAACCGGCCGGTGCAGTAGGTTTGGCCGGGTTGCAAAAATTGGTGAAGCCGGGAATGGCGACTTCCCGGGAACGGGCAGTTGTTCTAGTCACCGGTCATGGACTCAAGGATATCGATAGCGTGATGAAAGCGGGCATCCATGAACCGATCCGGATAGATCCCGTCTTAACCGATGTCGAAGCCCAATTAAGACTTGACGGGCTGTTGCCCAAATCATTTTAGACAGAGTGATAAAAGAATTTGGGTAACAGCCCGTACTTTAGGGAAAAAATGATTGATTTGACGATACACCCGGAAAAACGGGTCAGAGCGCTAAAGCGATTGAAGGAAAAAGGCGTCTTGCTGCCGACATTTATGCAACTGCGCCACCCGGAAGACATTCCCGCTGCGGTGAAAGACCGCTTGCGAGACGTCGGATTGTGGGAAATCAATCCCCTGAATCTATTTCGCATCTCCTGGAAAAATGAACCCTTCGGAACCGGCGGCCGGCACGGTCCGGTCAACTACCTGGAGATGCCCCACCGCCTGACCGGTGTGAAGGCCCGCATCTTGGCCCTGGTGGGCAAGTGGTTTCCCACCGGCGCCCATAAGGTCGGGGCAACCTATGGCTGCTTGGCCCCCCGGCTGGTCACCGGGCAGTTTGACCCCACCCGACATAAGGCCGTCTGGCCGTCGACCGGCAATTTTTGTCGGGGCGGTGCCTTCAATGCGGCTTTAATCGGCTGCCAATCCGTGGCGATTTTACCCGAAGAGATGAGCCGGGAACGCTTTGAATGGCTGAAGACCGTAGCCGGCGAGATTATCGCCACCCCGGGCTGCGAATCGAACGTCAAGGAGATATACGATAAATGCGCCGAGCTGCGGTCCACCCGCAATGATGTGTTTATTTTCAATCAGTTTGAGGAGTTCGGCAACTATCTGTGGCATTATGCCGTCACAGGTCCGGCCATGGAGGAGGTATATCAGGAAAAAATGGGTCTGGGTGATCGTTTGGCCGGGGTGATCGCCGCCACCGGATCGGGCGGGACCCTGGCCTGCGGAGATTACATCAAGCAGCACTTTGCCGACACAAAAATTGCTGCCGTCGAGGCTCTGCAATGCCCGACCCTGCTGTTAAACGGCTATGGCGGCCACCGCATCGAAGGCATCGGTGACAAACATGTCCCCTGGATTCACAACATCCGGAACACCGATGTCGTTATTGCCGTGGATGACGGCCACCCGGTTCATTTAATTCGATTGTTCAACGAGAGCGTCGGCCAGGATTATCTGGCGCGGATAGGGCTCAGCGACGATCAGATTTCAAAATTACCCTTGTTGGGGATTTCGGGTGTAGCCAACTTGCTGGGGGCCATCAAAATGGCCAAATATTTTGAGTTGACCGAAAAAGACGTCATTTTCACCGTCTTCACCGATTCGATGGATCTCTACCAGAGCCGGCTTAGAGAATTGACACAAACATGGGGACCGTACACGTGTGAACATGCGGTCAGGGACTATCACCGTTATCTAATGGGTCAACAAATCGACAATATGCTGGAGCTTTCCCATTATGACCGCAAACGGATTCACAATCTGAAATACTTCACCTGGGTGGAACAGCAGGGTAAAGCGGTGGCGGAACTTGATGCCCAGTGGCACGCCTGGCCCGACTACTGGACCGATATACAGAAGCAGGTGCTTCATATCGACACGGCCATACAGGATTTTAACCACCGCACCGGTCTGACGGCCGAGTGATGAGGATGTGAAGTTGCCCGCCTTAATGACCCGTTTTCTGAGTCAGCTGCCGTCGCCTCCGGCTTACTGGGAAACGCACCGGTCAACAGCGTCTTTGTTTGCCCATCCAGGCAACAAAAGCCCTTTGCCACTTATACCACCGGCGTGATCAGCTTGTCGACAAAAATGTGCCCCCTGCCTGCACCTCGGGCAATCGGAATATTATTTTGACATTCACTCTAGTTGAAAATGTCGGACATATTCACGGGAGTTTCATCAACGGCCGACAAGAGGATGCCACCGTCATCAATGAAGTACTCAATGAGTTGCTGCAGGAATTTAATCGCTTGCATCAGTGCTTGCAGTGAATCATTGCCGCGTATTTCCCTTAACCGTTTATACAGTCCGATCGCCCCGACGGAACAGGCCCACTGTCCGCCATCGACCACATAGGGCTTGCCCATCTTGAGCATAATTTTAAATCTCGATCCATCGGGATTTACGCCAATCAAGTCTTTTTCTGCAATAATCTCTTCCATGGTCGATTAATGCCTTAGGGGACATCAAGCATATTCTTTTAATACAAGGTCCTCAAGCCGTCGTTTGGGAACATGATGCACCTGTTCGTCGTCGCGCCAATATTTTATATCACCGGTTGAATCGATATACTCGATTGTGACGACTTCCTTCGGCTTGCCGATGGCCACCACCAGCAGGATGTCGTAGCGATCTTCGATCGCCAGCGACTTTCGCAGCCTATTGCGGTTGATGGTGGCAATCATGCAGCCGCTCAGGTTTTTTTCAGTGGCCCCCAGTAAAATGTACTGGGCCGCAATGCCGTGATCCAAAAAGGGTTTATTGCTTATCTGTGTGTCTTGCAGAATAACGATATAAGCAGCAGGTCTCTCCCCTTCGACGGGCCCCGGCCAGTCCTTGAGGTAGGCCGCCCAACCCAGGGTTTCAAAAATGAGCGGATTCGTTTTTTTATCGACGCACAAGACATATTTTAGCGGTTGCAGGTTCGCATCGGAGGCTGAATGACGGGCAAGATCAACAAGTTCCCTTAGAGTATCCATATCAACCGGGGTATCCTGATAAAATCGCCGGTAACTTCTGGTTTTAGATATGAGGCTTTTTAGCATCTTAACATTTTCTTTATTAATTCTGGATCAATTAAATTTAAACCTCAGGGAATTCTTACCAACCCTGATTTAAAATTTCTACAACCTGGCCGCGCCGTTCTCGACTCTGATCATCAGCCGCTATCACCTCGATCTCTGTCGGTGATGAGGCCCCGAGGCCTAGATCAACAGCCCGGACAATTTGTTCCTGCTCGAAAATTTTTGGTGTCATGATGTGATTGTTACTGCCCAGTGATTTCATGACAGCCAATCCGACGGGATCGATTGCCACGCGATCAGCAGAGGCAAAAAGACATTTCCCCTGGCGCGCTGTCCCTCGGCAGGGCCGCCATCGACAAAAGCTTCGATTCCGTCCAATACAACGAGATCGGGTTTAAAAGGCGTATTTATTTCGGCAATCATCTTGCGCTGATGGATTGATTGGTGAAGCTCACTCATATAGCCATATCCCTGGCGATGGGTCGGGACCACACCGACATGGAGTTTGAGCGACATGGAAAACACACCACCGTACTGGTGCGTTTTGAGACAGCCAGTGGAAATAAGGCATTTTGAATCCAGGATGGGGCGCGCAACCCGGAAACCATCCTGCCAATGGCAGTCACCGGACTTTATTTTTTGCCGGATTTATTTTCAGGGTTTTATGGATGATACTACCCCGTCCTTTCGGTTCTCGGTACTTGCGAATGCTACGTGACTCACTGAACTTGTCATAATAAGATTCCCCTGAATTCATTGAAACCAAAACACCACCGGTGAGATCGAACCAGTTAATAGAAAGATAAATTCTGAAGAATTCTCCTTTTTAGCCCGTCAGTTGCCGGTTTACATTGATGACGCCGGTACATCGGACTTTTGTCCCAGGCCGAAGTATTCTCTGCGAAGATACGTATAGCCCGCAAACCCCCACCAGCAGGCAACAAAGAGCAACATGACCAGGGTAATCCAGTTGAGGAAGGTTTCGATTTCGATATATTGCCAGATATCCGCATAGCTGATGAACTGTCGTTTCAACCAAGCCTTCATGGCATCACGGTACAGTAGATATAATGCCTTGTCCAGCGTGTAGATCAGCGTTGTCGCAAAAACGAGTTTATACCCCCATGGTGTTGCCCGCCACAGCCCGATACCCAGGCCCACGAACAGAGCAATATACACCAGGTGGTAGACGACCGCAATTATACCACCGCGAAGCGCTCCGAGTAAGGGCACATTGGAAGTGACCGAAAAAATTTCCAGCAGTGCGGACAGAAAAAAAAGAATGGCCGCGATTCGAAAGGTAATTCTTCCTTTGGTACCGGACATCATGACGACATTCCTTCCTGCGTTTCTTTTTCCATCGTTTTGCGCAAGGAGTACGACAGCAGATTTTCGTCCAGCTCGACGTCGTCATAGGTCAAGGTGGCATCTTTGGCAACCGGGCGAACCAGACGGGCATTGGCGGTCAACCCCATGGGCAGATAAGAATTCTGCAGACTAACTTCAACCGGCATCAACCGGCCAAAAACCGTGAAGCCCCCTTCGCCGTCCAGCACTTCGTCCGCCTGGAGATCCCTTTTTGCGACCGCAGCCACATCGGCCAGAAATTCTTCACAAGATCCCGTGGGTTCGTTGCGCAAAGCTGCAGAAGCCACACTGATACCCAACTCCAAACCAATGAGATGGTAAGGCCGGTAAAGGGCGGAATATTTCCCGGAAGGGTCGACTTGCAATCCGTACTCTGCAAAACAACGTTGTACATAAGCCGTGGGCGCCTTAAACACAACATACACACCCCATCGGAGATCATCCTTTACGGGGGATCCGTCCCTGTTTTCGCAGGCGACCACTTCCACCGTGCCGCTGTGTTCCAAAATGCCCCCATCAGCCGACGGTTTGAGGATATCCTGAAGACCGCCCGTTCCCACCGGTGGAAACTGCAATCCTTTTTTTTGGGGGATCAGTCCCGACGCATTGGACACGGCACACATCTCTATGGCCGATTTTGTTCCGTCCAGAAAAGAATTGAACATCTTGGCGTTGTAATCACCGGTGGCTACCTGTTTTTCGGTAAAACCATAGTGCTGCCACACGGTTTCAGGGGTGGAATAATGATATTCGGGTTGAAAGCGAGTTCCCTTGCCGGCGCAGACCACCTCCAGTCCGGCGGTGCGGGCCCAGTCAATCAGCTCCGCAATGATGGCCGGTTGATCCCCGTAGGCCATGGAATAGACACGGTCAACCGCAGCCGCTTTTTTGTGCAAAACAGGCCCCAGCAGGCAGTCGGCTTCCACATTTACCATTATGACGTGCTTACCGGTTTCCAGGGCATACCAGGCGTGGGCGGTTCCGGCCTCGGGATCACCGGTGATCTCGACAATGACATCAAGATCCGCGGCGATCAATTCCACTGCGCTCTCGGTGATGGCCGTCCTTTTCTTACGGGCGGCGTCGTTGATGGCATCCGTTGAAATTTCAAAGCTCAGGGAGCTCTCGGGCCACCCCGTTCGCAGGCAGGCCTGCCGGGCCTTTTGCGAATCGAGTTCGGCGATGCCGACAATCTGCATACCAGGTGTAAACCGGGCTTGAGAAATAAACATCGTGCTAAACTTACCGGCACCGATGATGCCCACTTTTACGGGATTGTTATTTCGAGCCCTTTGCCGGAGCAATGCATGCAGATTCATGGCTTAACCTTGTTTATCGTACGTTAGATTACAAATGCTCCACCATTGACATCCAGGGTCACACCGGTCACGTAAGGCGTTTCCAAAAGGTATTCAAAAGCGTTGACGACATCAGCCACCAGCCCGAGCCGGGGAACGAAAACCTTTTTTTTAAGCTCTGCTTTTTTTTCGGCAGTCCAGGATGCAAAGATACTGGCGTCTTCGATAAAGGCCGGAGCGATGGCGTTCACCGTGATTCCAAAAGGACCCAGTTCACGGGCTGCGTATCGTGTCAAACCCAGCATGCCGGATTTAGATGCCGCATAGTGGGGTCCGACGACACCGCCGCCGCGGGCGGCGATGGAGCTTATGTTGATAATTCGTCCGAATCCGGTTTTTTTCATTCCCGGGACGACCAGTGAAGACCAGTAAAACGCACCGCTCAAATTGACCCGCACCGTCTGGTTCCACTCCTCAATCGTCACATCTTCTAAACTTCGCGGCATTACCATGGCGGCGTTGTTGACCAACACCGTAATTTCACCGAGCCGGGCAACGATTGTTCGGTGGTGGGTTTCCGTTGCAGTGAAATCTCCGACATCTCCCTTGAGCAGCAAAATTTTCTGGTCGTTGTGCGCTTGGACTTGCAGGCGTTTTTTAGCGTTTTCGGCGGCAGTGTCATCCTGATGGTAGGTGACGGCCAGGGATGCGTTGTGTTTCAACAGGGCCTCGGCGATTCCCAACCCGATGCCCTTGGTTCCTCCGGTTACAACGGCAATCAGCCGGTTCATGGCTTTCCTCGCGTTAGCAGCTAGAGATAATGAGTAACAATGAAAAGCTGGTTTTATCCCAAAAGAAGCAGAAGTAATGGATAGCTGGAGCATTGACGTGTTGAAATCACGATCTATTAAAGCAGGAAAAATTACTTCAACACCGCAAGACTCAAAGATTGCAGTTTTGGATGATAGTCCCGGATAATACAAAACCCCGTCTTTCATTGAAATAAACGGGGTTCTCATGATTCAGTCCATGGCGGCCTCGCTGGGATTGTTGGAAACGAGTTTTTTTTAGGATGTGGTCATTGGGTTTATTTCAAAATTACCCGGCTTAGTCAAGGCCTTAAAGTTGGGTTATTCTTTTTCGCTCAATTTATCGGCAAACAGTTGGAATCGCCGGGCTTCCGCTTTGTTCCCGAGGGCGGCATAAATTTGGCTGATTTTTCGATAATACTCGCCGGCACGGGCAACATCTTCCTGGACTAACGAAAAATAAAGCTCCAAGGTTTTTGTTGAATACTGACCGGCTGCCAGTGAGAGATCGGCATATTTTCGTTTGGTCATCGGATCCGTTCGGGAGCCGCAGCTTTGGCATTGGCTCAGGATTTCACCGTATACCCGCTGAGCATTTTTTATTTCACCAAGTGCCTCAAATGTTTGAGCCAGTGCCCTTGCGATCTGTTCATGCCAGCCGTAGGCTTTTATAAAATCAATATACAGTGTTTTGGCTTCAAGATATTTTTGGGCCCGAAAGAGAGTTTCGCCGCGTAGCAAATAAACAGCTACTGATTCTCTCAGTTCATCCGGAATTGAGGAAAGCAGATGCATGGCATCTTCAAAAGCGTCCATCTCCCAGAAGATTTCGCACAAAAGTTGATAGCCCGGTAAAACATCCGGGTGGTTAATCACAAATGCATTCAGCAACCTCCGGGCCTCCTCGTATTTTTCCAGGTTCAAATACGCCGTCGCCAATTCAAGCGGGATGAAACTACCCGGGGACGGATTTTCCTGCCACGCCAGGGATAACTGCTGTTGTGCCAGTTCAAATTCGCCCTGATTCAAGGCCATAAAACCCCTTTTAAAAGACGCGCCGTATCCCAGATAGGCTTTTCTGATGTTTTCCGGCAGCGTGCTGCACAGTACTGTAAAATATTCATCCCCTTGTTCCCCGGTTGCGGTTTGAATGATTTGCTCTCCGGGGGGAATGGGATCAGGAAGTTCTGCTAGCCCCTCCTCAGCGGCATTAGATTCAATCGTCTCAAGGCATTGTCCAACCGCCGCTGATAATTCCGGATTTTCCGTTAGTTCCAAGGCCAGATCATAGAGTTCCCGGGCATCGTCAAGATAGCCTGCCGCCATCATGTCATCCGCGCTTTTTTTATGCTCTCGTGCCAGAAGTTCCTTACTTTGGCGTATTTTTGTCTCCAGGCGGTTTTTCAATTCGGCATCACTCGGTGATTTTTTTTCCAGTTTGTCCAGGGCCGTTTCATATTCCACTTTGGCCTTGCCCCAGGTCTTGCTGTGAAAATACAGATCGCCTTTTTCTTCGTAGGACCGGGGGTCTTTTCCGGAAAATACTTTTAGTATTTTCATAACTTATTTTCCCAAGTGAAGCTGATCGGATCCGGTAGCTGAGCCAATTGTCTTACCGACACCCGCAAAGGCCGATCATAGGGATACCAGACGTTGCGGTAAAACGTAATCATACACGTATATGATAAGTTGTCTTTTGTCATGCTAAAATTTCGATACGATTGCGTAGCAACATTAGCCCATAACTAGTTTGCCAATACGCTTTTGTGACCGACCATGTAACTACTTTCGAGTGTCTCAGAACAATTACCATCTGATACTTGCATTCCGGTTTTACATAAGCCATATTTAATTGATTTTTGATAAGATCCGACTATCTTTTTATCAGTAGAAAGGAGCTCAAACTATTATTTGCATCGCCCTAGCTCCTTCAAGCTTCTCTAAAATACGGGGGGGTAGCTTCAATTTAACTGGAGAAGGTCGATGTTAACACAGTGAGTCGGAGGCAATCCATGCATGCTTCAAAACCCAATATTCTTTTCATTATAAGCGACCAGCAACGATATGACACCATTTCAGCTCAGGGATTTTCCTATGTTGACACCCCCAATCTGGACCGACTGGTTCGGGAAGGCGTTTGCTTTACCAATAATTTTGTCACCGCCGCTTCTTGCGGGCCTTCCCGCGCAAGTCTGTTTACCGGGTATTATCCACACACAACCGGTATATATAGAAATGCTGAAGTGTGGCAACACTCCTGGATTGAAAATCTAGCAGACGCCGGCTATTATTGCGTAAACATCGGCAAGATGCACACTTCTCCCTATGAGACACCGCTTGGATTTCACGAACGGTTTGTGGTCGAAAATAAAGATCGGTTTTTAGAAGGTCGCTATTTTTTCGACCGTTGGGATCTCGCCCTTCAAGCAAACGGATATGTCAAACCGCAACGGGAACTTTACCGAAAAAGACCGGACTACAAGGAACGTTTAGGGGCATTTGAGTGGGAGTTGCCTGAAAAGCTCCATTCTGATTTTTATGTGGGGGATTTGGTCACCTGGTGGATTCGTACAAAACCAAAAACCGAGCCGTTATTTCTCCAGGTCGGTTTTCCAGGTCCGCATCCACCGTATGATCCCGTCCCGAGATACTTGGAGCCATACATGAAGCGGGATTTACCGCTTCCCGAGGTTTCCCAAGAAGAACTGGATGCATTGCCGCCACCTCAAAAGGCCTGTAACATACACAATACGCAAGTTGATCACGATTCCATCGTCTGGACGCTCAATCCCACCCAAGGACAGCTCCACCGGGTGCGGGCACACTATCTGGCGAGCGTGACCATGATTGATGATAAGGTTGGCCAAATCTTAGCCACCCTGGAAGCGGAAGGGTATTTGAAGAATACGGTGGTGATTTATACTTCGGATCATGGGGATTGTTTAGGAGATCATGGCCGCATTCAAAAATGGAACATGTACGATGTTGTTACGCGGACCCCTCTGATCGTTTGGGGGCCGAAGTACTTCAAAGGCGGTCGATTCATAGATGATCTGGTTCAACAGTTTGATATTGCGCCGGTGATTCATGAAATGGCTGGGGCCAAAATTCCTGGATGTTGGGAGGCCGAATCTTTGATGCCACTGTTGAGAAATGAAGCGGAAGGCCCTCATCGCGAGTATGTTTTTGCGGAACAACGATCAGATGCTCTTAATTCGGGCCTTACCGATACGGAATTTTTGACCATGGTCAGAAGCAAGGACTGGAAACTGGTCCATTATCTGGGCAATGATTGCGGGGAACTGTATGACCTCAAAAAAGATCCAACCGAACAAAAGAACTTGTGGACGAAACCCGATTATTCCAAAAAAAAAGCCGAATTACTTGGCGTCCTTATGAACTGGCGGATGCGCAGTGGTAATCGCACGGCTGACTGGACAAAACCTCTGCGGTAAAGAACTCAGATACTTTCTATCGAAATGAAAATGTAATGTTGCGTATTAGGCAGCAAATTCCCAACCCCTTTTCCCTTCTGGTCAAGCCTACTTCGTCAGACTGCAATTTGAGCTGCGAATACTGCTTCTATCTTGAAAAGCACAAGCTTTATCCGGAAACAATACTACATCGTATGAAATATGAGGTGCTTGAGCAGATGATCTCGAGTTATATGGACACCTCTCAGCCGGTCTATTATTTCGCTTGGCAGGGAGGAGAACCAACGCTCATGGGTCCAGAGTTTTTTCAAAAAGTTGTAGAATTCCAGACAAAATATGGTCGGCGCGGCGCAATTGTATCAAACGGACTCCAGACCAATGCTACCCGTATTACCGATTCTCTTGCGGTACTATTGTCAAAATACAAATTCTTAGTTGGCGTCAGTATTGACGGGCCGGAAGAAATGCACAACCGATATCGTACCAACAACAAAGGTCGTGGATCGCATGGAGATGTTCTTCGTGGAATTGAGATCCTTAAAAGACATGGCGTTGAATTTAACGCCCTGACACTGGTAAGCGCTTCCAATGTGGAACATGCCAAAACGGTATACCACTATCTGTGCAACTTGGGGATATACCACCACCAGTACATTCCCTGCGTTGAATTCAACAGCACCGGTAAAGCCCGCTCATTTACCATATCCGGCAAGCAATGGGGAAATTTTTTATGCGGAATTTTCGACGAATGGATTTCGAATGATACTCCCACCGTTTCCGTCCGGCTCTTTGATTCCATAGTGGGTCACATGATGGATTGGCGCTACCGCATGTGTCTTCAGGGCGGTAGTTGTAACCAATATTTCGTGGTGGAATACAATGGAGATATATATCCCTGTGACTTTTTCGTAGAATCCCAAAACAAGGTGGGAAATATCCTGAGCCAAACATGGCAAGAGCTTGTCTCTTCAAACAAGTACAGCTATTTTGGCAAACAAAAAGCCGACTGGAACCACCGCTGTAAGAATTGCGATTTTCTGCGGTTTTGTTCCGGTGATTGTCTTAAACATCGACGTTACAAAGACAAAAATTCACAAACCCTGAGCTGGCTGTGTGAAGGCTGGAAAAGGTTTTATCGCCATGCACTTCCTTCACTCGAAAAAATTGCGTTGTCTTTGCTCAATGAGCGCCGGCTTGCATTTCCGCATCCCGAAAGCAGTCGCTTACATAGACTTCCCCGCTTAGATATTCGCAGGAATGATCCCTGCTTTTGCGGGAGCGGCAAAAAGTTAAAATACTGCCATGGGGGAGGAAAAGTAAAAACGGCCGGACGTAAGAGACGGGCTAAACGTGAGTGAATTTAATGCGCTATTCGTTCCGATGCCCCTGCGAAATCTTCCCAGTTATCCGTTACAGCGGAAAGTACGGTTTGTAAATGCTCTTCCATGGCGGCGGCCGCTCGACCGGGGCTGCGATCGCAGACTGCTTCAAAGATGATTTCATGTTGCCGGGCGCATTCCTCAACCTTGGCCGGCAGTGAAAGGGAGAAATGCCTGAGGCTTTGCATGTATTCCAGCAGTGTTTTTATTAAATCCACAACAATTGGATTTTTCGATATTTCGGCCAGCAGGATATGAAACCGGCTGTCAATTTCTCTAAAGCAGGTCGTGTTATCTTCGGATAAACATCTTCTAGTTTCTTTCATCAGCTTTCTTAATTTATCCTCTCCGTCTTGGTCGCATTGTTCGGCAGCCCATCTGGCTACAGCAGTTTCCAGAACTTGCCTTACCTGGAATAGATTTATGGCTGAGTTTCGATTGAATATCAGACGCATTGATAACTGCGACGCCAATGTTTTGGAATCGACCGAAGACATGTAAATTCCCGATCGATGCTTAACTTCTAAAATACCAAGCCCGGCCAATGTGTTGACAGCATCCCTGACGATTGTCCGGCTAATGCCGAATCGTTTGGCCATCTGTCTTTCGGGCGGCAACCGGTCACCCGGATTGAGCTTATGATATTCCATATACTTTTTAATGCCTTCTACTGTCTTTTGTCTCAGGGTCTGTTCGTTAGTTCGAGGATCCATTTTTTATCTCCAATGCACAAGATTCGAAGTGGGCACGGTACTCGTAGCCCATGCGGCCTGTAGTTTGGTATTACCAATTTTGTCTATCAAATACCTTCCTGTAATGCAATATCGAAATGTCATCGTTGTTAATCAGCGTCGGAATGGTATATATAATACACACTGCTGATACCTCTTGGTCCCTAATATATCCGACCGTCGAGCCGCACCAATCCTATGCTTTTCTGACATAAATTGATTAATTATAATACAAGCTGAGCCGTTTAGCAATTATAAAATATAAACGCAACCGAAATAAACAAGCGTGTAACCACAAATACAAAAATCTTGACAGAGGCTTTACGTTATTTTAAACATAACATCTGGTATGATCATTCTGATAATACCAAAATTTGATTTTTAACCTAAAATATTGGGAGGTGTTAAATGAAAGCACCACGATCATCTTTTACTAAGTTTAGAGTTTTCGCTATGGTAACAATTAGCTGTGTTCTTTTGGTCGCCCCCCTCTTAGCCGGAGCGGCTGATTACCCTAAAAAACCGGTGAGTATTGTCGTCACCTATGGTGCCGGTGGCGGCACCGATGTTATTTTCCGGGCGGCGTCTTCGGTGATTCATCAGTATTGGGACCAACCGTTGATTGTCATCAACAAGCCCGGTGCGGGGGGAACGGTCGGAACCAGTTTTGCAGCCAAGGCCAAACCGGATGGCTATACCATCTTGGCGGCATTGCAGGGGCCTCTCATCATCAACCCATTGCAGATTAAAGTAGACTACAGCATCGACAATTTCGAACCCCTTGTTCAACTCGTGAGTGCCCCTCAAATTATGGTGGCCAACGTTAAGACACCCTGGCAAAATGCAAAGGAAATGATTGGTTACGCAAAAGCCAATCCAGGAAAAGTTAAACTGGGAACCACCGGTTTTGGCAATCTGCCCCATTTAATGACCTTAAGATTACAAGAGTTAACAGGGGCAAAATTTACGATTATCCCGTTTAAAGGCAATGCACCTGCCAGAAAGGAAGTTTTAGCGGGACACATCGACGGGCTTATTTCTGTCATTCAGGATGCTTCTTATGTCAAAGCCGGGAGCCTGAAAGGCCTGGCAGTTTTGGCAAACGAGCGATTTCAGGGGCTGGATGTTCCCACCTTTGCCGAGCAAGGCTATCCTGATATGGTGGCGGATGTCTGGTGGGGTGTTGCTGCGTTGAAAGGCACCCCTGAGCCGATCAAAGCCAGAATTGTTGAGACCTTTGAAAAGGTCGCCAATGACAAATCTTTTAAGAGCATGATGGCAAAAATGGAGATGCCCATCGTTTATCTTGGTCCCAAAGAGTTTAAAGACAAGTGTGACAAACTCCAGGCCTTTTTCCCCGGATTTGTAGAATCCATGGGCTTGCTGAAAAAGTAATTCGGGTTAGCGAGATGAGGCGACTTACTTCCGATGCAATCATTGGTGGTGTGTTACTTGTTTTTTGTGTAACCGTTTACCTGATGATCCCTACCCAGGTCCCGGCACTGAGGCGATATGATGCATCAATGGGATTGTCCCCCGCGGTTTTTCCCAAATTGGCTGTATTTTTCATTGCCGGATTCAGCCTTATTCTCGTTCTTTTTGGCCAGAGATTTAGCAACGGAGAATCGGAAGACCATCGCGCTTTAAGATGGGAGGCGGGGGTCAGGAGAATCATAACCTTTGGCATACTGATTGCCTATGTCTTTTTAATCGACATATTCGGCTATTTAATAATTACGCCACTGACACTTGCCTTTTTAATGTGGTATTTTGGAGAAAAACGCTGGCTCTTGATCCTCACGCTCGCCATATTGATCACCGTCGGCCTCTTCGCCTTTTTCCGTTACTTTATGTACATCATCTTGCCGGAAGGGATCTTTTTTTCCTGAAGAAAGGATTAATGTGCTAGAGAATTTACAATTGGGACTGCTGACCTTTTTTCATTGGTCCAATATATTTGCGGTCTTTACCGGTGTCACAATAGGGATTTTTATCGGTGCGGTCCCCGGGCTTACGGCAACCATGTCCGTAGCGCTGCTTGTTCCCTTAACATTTAAGATGAACCCTGTGGCCGGGTTGGCAATGTTGATTGGTGTATATAAAGGGGGGATCTACGGGGGGTCGGTCACAGCTATTCTGATCAATACCCCCGGTACACCGGCAGCGGCTGCAACGGCCCTGGATGGTTACCCGTTGGCCAAGCGGGGCAAAGCTCTGAAAGCCCTAAAAATGGCGATCTATGCTTCGGTCATTGCCGATCTCTTCAGTGATATTGTGTTGATACTGGTGGCGGCTCCCCTGGCGATTATCGCCTTGAAGCTGGGTCCCCCCGAGCTTACCACACTGTTGTTGCTGGCCTTGACGATTGTAGGGATGGTATCCGGCAAATCTCTCCTCAAAGGTCTACTGGTTGCTTCTCTGGGGTTGTTGTTCTCAACTGTTGGAATGGATCATATGACTGGAACGCTTCGCTTTGCTTTCGGTTCTCTTGAAATGGCCAAAGGCTTTCCGCTCATTCCCGTATTGATTGGTCTTTTTGCCATTCCTGAGATTCTTGTCCAGGTTGAAAAAAAACTTGCGGGGACCGAAAACGTGGCTTTGAAGAAATCTCCGCGGGCCGAAGATAATCGTGTAAGTCTCCAGGAATTGAGAAATTGCAGCAAAACCATTTTCAGATCGGCAATCGTGGGGACTTTTATCGGGGCCATTCCGGGTATCGGTTCCGTCATTTCTGCCTTCATAAGCTACGGGATGGCAAAAAGGGGGGCCAAGCATCCTGATGAATTTGGCAACGGATCGCTGGAGGGGGTTGCGGCCGCAGAGGCCGGCAACAATGCAGTGTGCGGCGCCACATTGATTCCTCTGTTAACGTTGGGTATTCCGGGAGATTCAATCACCGCCGTGATGTTAGGTGCTTTTCTCATCCAAGGGCTGGTACCAGGCCCCGAGCTTATCGGGCAGCATTCGGCGGTGATTTATGGCTTATTTTTTGCTCTGATAGTCGGCAATGTGTCAAATTTTGCAATCGCCCATGTTGGCATTCGTTTTTTTGCCCGGGTTGCAAGCGCCTCAAAAACGATTGTTTTTCCTACGGTCGCAGTCCTGTGCATGGTGGGTTCATATGCCGTTCAAAATAGTCTCTTTGATGTCAGGAGCATGTTGTTTTTTGGTATCCTAGGCTATTTTATGAGAAAATTCCGTTACCCGATCCCGCCCTTTCTAATTGCTTTCATTTTAGGACCTATGGTGGAAGATCGTCTCAGACAGTCACTCATTATATCCGGTGGGAGTCCGGCCATTTTCTTTACCAATTACATTTCATTGATCTTTGTATCGATTACCGTATTCACAATCTTCATCATGATTTGGAAAAATGTGAAGGTAAAATCAACGACAATTTGAAAAAAAGAGACGCCTCATGTGGCGCCACAAGGGTTAAAGAGAGATCTTATAAACCTTACGGATTTCAGATAATAGCCTTATTGATATTTTGGAAGGAGAGAAATAAAATGAAAAAGCTCAAAGGTGTGATTCCTGCTCTGATTATGCCATTCAAGGAAAATGGAGAAATCAACGAAGCTTCGCTTAAAGAATTTATTGAATTTTTAATCGATAAAAAGGTCAATGGCTTTTATACCTTGGGAACCTTTGGCTGTGGTCCGCTATTGAGTTCAGCAGAACGCAAAAAAGCAACGGAGCTCATTGTAGAGTATGTAGCCGGTCGTATTCCAATTATTACCCACGTGGGCACTACAACAGCCGGGGCCTCTGTTGAGTTGGCCAAGCATGCTGAAAAAACCGGAGTTGATGTTGTCGCTGCCGTGCCGCCTTATTATTATAACCACCCTGACGAGGTGGTGGTCAATTACTATCAACAATTACTCGATGCCGTATCCATTCCGGTATTTGCTTACAATAATCCCCCGCAGGTCGGATATAGTATTTCCCCTCCTGTGCTGGGGAGATTGGCTGAAATGGGTCTAGCCGGCGTAAAAGATAGCAGTTTTGATATCAAAGTATTCGTACATTATATGAATTCGGTTAAACAAAAGGATTTTCAATTTATCATCGGGACAGTACCTCTTTTCTATGCCGCCCTGGCTCAGGGTGCCGTGGCCGGTGTTGGGGGCCCGGCCAATGTTTTTCCCGAGGTCCAGCTGGAACTTTACGCTGAATTTCAAAAAGGAAACTTAGTCAGATGTGCTGAGTTGCAAAAGAAATTGGCGCGGCTGGTCGCGATTCAGGGAATTGGCGGCGTGCCCTTCACAACGTTGATCGATATGTATGAAATGCGGACCGGCAAGACGTTTGGTTTTCCCCACGAGCCGATGTTGCGCTGCACGCCGGCAGTCAGGGAGCAAGTCAGGCAGGCGCTCATCTCAGAAGGTTTGCTTGATTAGGTTGGCTTGGTTTTCTCGAACCTGGCACCGGAAAATTCTTTAATTTCAGTTTAAAAAAATTTTATAGCTCTTATGGAAAAACTCAGCGACTTTATCGACAAAGTTACCTTAACGACGGCATCAGTTCTTTTAGTAATTATCGCGGTTATCGTTAATTGGGGGGTCTTCTGCAGGTATGTTTTGTTTGCTCCCCTGCCCTGGTCTGAACAAATACCCAAATATGCCATGATTTGGATGGGTTTTCTTGGGGCCAGTGTGGGGATCTCGAGAAGCCGTCATATCGGCTTTGACATATTGGTTACACGATTGCCTTCGATGATGAGAAAAACCATCACTTTCGCGGGTCATATAATTGTTTTATTTTTCTTAGTTATGATGACGATTTATGGCGTATCTTTTGCTTTTGCAGTCGGTTTTAGTTCAAAGGCGCCCATGCTGCCAATTCCCATGTTTTATCTTTTTTTAGCGGTTCCGGTCGGAGGTGTATTCATGATCCTGCAGGCGGTCATAAGGATCTTTTTAGATCTAAAAAAATTCAACCATTGAAATCATTTTCCCTGTGCCTAAATCATTTCTGAAATACGGTTATTACAAAATTTAACGTGCTCCTATGGTCAATTTCATAAGTATTGTCTTCGTTATATTGCTTCTGGCGGGAATTCCCATATGTTTTGTTTTAGGGGCCACGACACTTTTTAGCTTCCTGCATGCAAATGGCTTGCAGTTTATGCCCATGCTTGCGCAGCGGATATTCGCCGGAATGGACATGTACGTGCTATTAGCAATTCCACTGTTTATTTTGGCAGGACAGATTATGGGTGAGGCCGGTTTGACTGACAGTATTGTTGAATTTTCCGGTGCGATCTTAGGAAGACTTCGTGGCGGTCTCGGCTATGTCAACGTGTCGGCAAGCGTCTTTTTTGGCGGAATTAGCGGTGCTCCCATCGCTGATGTTGCCAGTATCGGGTCAATTATGATTCCGGCCATGCAAAAACAGGGTTATGATCTCGAATTCAGTGCGGCCATTACGGCCGCTTCATCCATTATCGGCGCAATGATCCCCCCCAGCATTCTTATGATTATCTATGCTTCGGTAATGAATATGTCGGTGGCCGCAATGTTTGCCGGCGGGATCATACCCGGACTTTTCGTGGCCATTATTTTGATGGGACTCTGCACCTATTACTCCAAGAAACGATCTTATCCGAAACGGGAAGATAAAATATCTTTTAACGAATTTATAACCATCTGTAAAACTGCCATCATACCCCTGACAATGCCGTTTATCATTATCGGCGGAATACTAACCGGTATATTCAGCCCCACGGAGGCTGCCGGAGTGGCTGCGGCATATGGGTTTTTGGCGGGACTTTTAATGCGGACGCTCACGTTTTCAAAGATAAAAGTCCTCCTAATCAATACGGTTATCACCTCTTCTGCGATTTTATTTCTTATTGCCACCGCAAAAACATTAAGCTGGCTGTTGACAATGGAGATGATACCTCAAACTATCGCCAGCTTATTCTCGCGGGTGACGACCAATCCGTATTTTTTTCTTTTTCTGGTAAATATGCTTCTTTTTATTGTTGGCATGCTAATGGACCCCGGAGTGGCAATTATTATTCTCGGTCCAGTTTTAGCTCCCACCGCAGTTCAATTGGGAATATCTCCTCTTCATTTCGCTTTAATTATGACCATTAATCTCATTGTCGGACTGGTGACACCGCCCTTAGGATTTGCGCTCTATACGACCTGCAGCATTGCCGATATTTCCTTGGAACGTTTGACCAAAAGCCTGATGCCATTTGTCGCTGTGGAGGTAGGATTCGTTTTCTTGGTGACATACTTTCCGCCTATTACCCTGTTTATTCCGAAACTGCTAGGGTTGGCGGTGTAGTTGGTGTTTATGGTTCTTTTTAAAAAAGACGGGAGGCTGGTTCAATGGGAGAAAACTTTCAATTTCAAATCCCCACCCAGATAAATTTTGGTGAAGAGAGCTTGGAAGAAATAGGTACAAAAATTCTGAAATACGGCAATCGAGCACTCATTGTTGCCGGGGCCATGGCTAAAAATAGCGGGGCCTTGCAAAGGGTGGTGGACCCCCTTAAGAGCGCAGGAATTGAATGTGTTCTTTTTGATCGCGTGGGCGCTCAGCCAAGAATTCAAGAAATAGAGGAAGGGGCTCAAGTCGGCAGAACTGAAAAATGCAGCGTCATAGTGGGAATTGGAGGTGAATGCCCGATGGATGCTGCTAAAGTTATAGCGGCCTTGGCGCCGGGGACTGCTACTCTGACCGATTTTTTTGGTGTGGATAAAATTAAAACCCAACCCTTGCCTATCGTGGCTGTGCCGTTAACGGCCGGTTCAGGAAGTGAAGTCACCCCTTTATCTGCAATTACCACTGAAAATGATTCTCCTGAAATAAAAATCGTTGCATCCTCTTTAATTTATCCGACTTTAGCTTT
>JASFTQ010000003.1:0-49346 GCA_050053515.1 Desulfobacterales bacterium
GCGGGTCCTGGAGTTTATTGATAAAGCCGCAACTCAGGGACTTTTGAGTTCAGATTTTGAGGTCAACGATGAGGTTGTTCGATTTTTAGGTAAACGGATCCTCGAGATCACATACGGCGCCATTGAACCCGAGCGGAAAGAAAAAATACATGAGCGTATTGGAAACTATCATGAAACGCTTTATCAGAAACGACTCATACCCTCGGCTGCGACACTGGCCTATCATTTCAAGCGTTCAACCGACCAGGAAAAGGCCAGAAACTACGAGCAGATTCTGACAGCCACCAACAGGAAAAATTTCAATGCCGAGGAGGCCTCTCTTTACACCAATGAGGAGCTCAATGAAGGACTGGGCACGGATCTTCCCATCAGACCCCAGGACGAGCCCCTCATTCCCAGGGCAATCCGCGATTTCATGGTCGCTGTGCGATACATAAAGCTATATCCGCCGGGCAGCAAGTCAATTATTAGTGTCACCCACCAGGCTAAAAAATCTTTTGACCAAATATTGCAAAACAACGAAACCGTTAATCTTGCTCAAATAAAACAGGATCTGCTGGTCAATGGCCAAGAAATCAACAGCCCTGAATTAAAAAAGGTGGCCGGGAGTTTTCTGCAGTTTTTGGATCGTTATGAACTGAAAGGCATCACATTTCACCAGGGGATTACCGACGAGGAGCTTGAAATCCTGTTGGAGACCTTCGGCCGGACGCAGCTAAAAATATTCGATCAAGACTACTGGAAGAGATTTTCGGCAGAAAATCAGCTCAATCATGTTGAGTTAAAACAAATGCGTTACGCGATGAAAGGCCGGCCATCCACCGCCTCACCGGCCCGACAATCAGCCACGACCGCTGAATCAGCCGCCGGCGCAGAAGCGGTTGAACAACGCCAGACCGGTATGGCCGCCAATGAGCTGCAGCTGCTACCTGCTTTGTTAAAACGCCTGCTGGGGGCGGCCCGAATCATAAAACTCTATCCCCTGAAAAGTAACGCGGTCGCCAGCGCTATCGCCCATCTCATGAAAACCCTGAACGGCATTCTGAAAAACCAAACGGCGATCACCCTTTCCCAGGCCAGCAATACATTACTGGTCAACGGGAGCCGGGTAGACGTCAGCGATTTTAAGACATTTGCCGAAAGTTTCGTTAAATTCCTGAAAAAAGTCGGCCTCAACAGCCTCACGTTTAAAGATAATGTCACGATCCGCGAAATAGAAATCTTAATCGACACTTTCGGCAGTATTCTGCCTGACGGAGCAGAAACCGAATTTTGGAAAAAATTCGCCGCCGATCAAGAACTATCCGGTATATTTTTTGACAAGCAGATCTATGAGATTAGAGCTGCCCAAACCCAAATGGCCGAAGTGGATACCAGTGGTATAGCCGAAGACGTTGCTACTGTCGAAGAACTATCGGAAGTCGAAGAGGTGTCGGCGGAAGAACCCATCCCGGATGAGAACTTCGAGACCTTTCTTTTTGAATTTCAAAATATTATCCAAAAATTCTTTGACAGCGGCTCCGGCAACAAGGCTCAACAAAAAGTAAACCTGCTGTTTTTAGGGTATCAAGACCGCGCGACGGTAACTCGCGAAAAAATAATCAATGCCAGCCGAAATTTAATGGAAAACCTCCCTTCGCCCTTCCAACATGATTTTGCGAAAATTTTGGCCGACCCATTGCTGTTTGCTTTTTTAAAGGAGAAAGAATCAAAGATCGTCGTTGAAATGGCTGCCCTGCTGAATCGACTTTTTGTGAATCTGGTCGAATTTGTTGAATACCCGCTGGCGGCTCGGATCCTGTCTCAATTAAAACAGCGCTACCAGGAGCTAAAATCGGCCGGAGATTCGCATGTGCAACGGCTGATCAAGAGCCTGGGAATTCGTTTGAACCCCATCACCCAAAATCTACTCGTCGCGGATCTGAAGTCCGGTGACTCGGTCCGGCAGCGCAATGCCACCCAGCTCCTGCAAAGTCTCGGACAGGTGGCCATACCGCTTCTCATGGATATCATAAAACAAGAAGACGATTACCGTGCTCGCCAAACCGCCGCCGCTTTGATTGCGAAACAGGGTCCCAAAGCCGCCGAACGGCTAAAGCGGTTGCTGGTTCTGGAAATAACGCCCGATGAACGCGGCCGGGTTCTCGAAATCATCGATACGGTGACCAATGATCTGACAAACGAACTTTTTCATGCCCTCGAGGACGAAAACCACCGGGTCCGTATGGCAGCTTTTCGTTTGGCCGAGCGCATGAATGACAAGCGTATGGCCGGCCCGCTGATAGAAAATATCAAAAGCCTGAAAGGTCAACTTGCTGTCGCCGCCGTGAATACACTGGGAAAACTGAGACCCCCGGAGGCTGTCGCGGAGCTCAGTTCCCTGTTGAATTCGACCAAAGAAGAAGACCTTCGCACCGCCTGTTGTCGCGCTCTCGGGCAAATTGCAAAACCTGACTGCATTGAGCCTTTAGAAAAAGTTCTTTACCAAAAAAGCTTCATATTACGCCGTCCTAAATATAGTGATCAGGTCAGGGCCACAGCTGCCTTTGCTCTGGGAAATATCCCCCACCCACAGGCACTGAAAACCTTGGCTCAGTTTGTCAACGATTCAAATCAACGCATTCGTGCCATTGCCCAATCCGCCGTAAAAACTGTCCGATCCGCATCACCCCGCAAGACGGTAGATGTGTCTGTGATTCAATAATGTCGACGGGCTGTTGCCCAAACAGATTTTCGCTGGGGCTAAAACGGCCATAAGACCGGTATGAAAAACGAGCCCATCAGCAAAACAAGGATGTTCAGCGGAATACCAAGCTTGAGGTAATCGCTAAAGCGATATCCACCGGGACCGTAGACCAACAGGTTGGTCTGGTAACCAATCGGGGTCGCATAACAGGCACTGGCCCCAAAGCAAACGGCAATGATAAATGGTCTGGGACTTACTCCTAACCCGAGGGCCGTGGATATAGCGATGGGAAGAATTAATATCGCCGTGGCATTATTGCTCAACAGCTGTGTGCTAATACTGGTCAGCAAAATCATTGCGGCGAGGACAAAAACTGGCCCAAGGTCTGCAAAGATATACAGAAACGCCTCCGCGTACATTTTGGAGGCACCGGTCTTTTCAAGTGCGGCTCCCAAGGCAATGGTGCCCACAATCAGAATCAACACATTCCCCTGCAAGGCACGATAAGCATCCCGGAGCTGCAAACATCCGGTTAGGATCATTAAAAATACAGCCGTAAGCGCACACACCATAATATCCGCCAGACCGCTCGTGGCTGCGGCAATCATGCCGGCAAATATCAGGAAGGCAACCCGCGCTTTTCTTTTATGAACGATTTCATGATGCACATCCTCGACGATGATATAATCTGTTTCCGCGCGAAGCCTTTCCAATTCGTCCACCGGACACCGCGCCAGCAGAATATCCCCGATTTTTATTTTTACATCATGAATCTTTTTTTCGGTATAATGTAAGTGGCTGCGTTTAATGGCGATGATGTGAATATCAGGATCTCGCTTGAGACGGCTTTCAAGCAGTCGCTCTCCCAGAAGAGACGACTGGGGGGGGATGATAAGTTCAACGATCAGCGATTCCGTTTCTGCGGCCCCGAAATTCATGCCGCGTTCCGCAAGCGGTAATTCCACTGCATTGCTGTGCAATATCTCAACGAGATCATTGGCTGAACTCTTTACCAGCAGCAGATCATCCGGTGCAATGGTGACCCGGTCCCGGTCCGGGTAATAAATATGCGAATAGCGGATGAGCTCGAGCACCTCTAGAGCGGGGTAGCTGGCGGAAAAAACGCGGGCCGCATCTTGGCCGATTAACCGGCTGCCGCGGGGAATGGATATTTCCGCCAGATAACGACGGTGATCGCTGTCTTTCAATTCGCACACGGCACTGTGCAGGCTCGGCATCAGCACGGGTGCCGCAAATATGAGAAACACTATCCCCAGCAGGGCGATGGGAATTCCCAGGACAGAAAGTTCGAACATTCGCAGCACGCCGTAGCCGTGCAGGGCACTTAAATCGCTCACGATAATGTTTGTTGAGGTGCCAATCAGTGTGCACGTGCCGGCCAGAATGGATGCATAGGAAACCGGGATCAGAAATTTTGATGGGCTGAAATCCAGCTCACAACTCAAGCTCAGGACGATGGGAATAAATAAAACGACAACCGGCGTGTTGTTGATGAAGGCCGATGCAACACCGACGATTAACAGAATAACGAGCATGGCCAGTTTTTGACTGCCGCGCGAATATTCGATCACCTTCTGACCGATGAATCCCACTGCGCCGGTGCGTATCATGCCTTTACTGACAAGGAACAGGGCGCCAACGGTTATCACGGCCGGGCTTGCAAAACCTGCAATTGCTTCCAGGGGCGTCAGAATTCGGGTTAACATCAGCGTAACCAGAATACCGATCGCCGTAAGATCGATCACTAATTTTTCAGTTATCAGCAAAATTAAAGCCACAACGAGCACGAGTGAAACGATCCAGACGTCCATAAAAACACCTCGCAGATTATGGGATACGGCAATCCCTGGCCACTTCGCCGCATATAACCAAGCCTAACCGGTTTGTGCAAGGTTAAGATTGTCTTTAGGGAAGCAAACCGGTCAAACCGTGAGTTTCAGCAACTTGGTTGCATTTTCACCACAAATTTGTTTTATTTCCAAAGGGGATACTCCGGCACCCCTCAGTTCTTTGAAATACCGTGGTGGCAATAAAAGCGGATAATCACTGCCGAAAAGAATTTTATCAACTCCCACCGTCTGGATTGCCAGGCGATAAATGACGGGGTCGTAAAGAAAGGGGGAGGCAGCGGTATCGAAATAGACATTTTTCAGGTAATCTTTGACCTCTTTTTTCATAACTGCGAAAAAAAATATTCCACCGCCCCAGTGGGCCAGCACCATTTTATTTTTCGGAAACCTTTTGATCAGAGCGTAGATTTGGGCCAGCGTGACGGGGGTTTTACCGGCATAATGATGGCCTACCGGTTCATTGGTATGAAACAGCACGGGAACATCTTTTAGCAAACAGATGTTCAAAACCGGTTCCAAATGATCGAGTGTGATATTATCGATGCCAGAGTGATAAAAAGCAATTTCGCCGATGCCTGAAAGTCCGTTGTCAAGACAGCGTTCCGTCTCGGAACCCAGTTGAGGGTTCAAAATACTAAAACATCCAAAACCCACCAAACGTTCGGGATACCTTTCGACCGACGCCCTGATATAATCATTGTGTTTCTTAAAAACCTCGGGGCTGCGCCACGGGAATCCAAAGACAACCGCTTTGTCCACTCCATGGTCATCCATGGTGTTTACCAGCTGCCCGGCTCCAACCAACTCGGCTTTTGGGGACGCATATAACATCTTAAATTCCGGCTCTGAAGTGAAAAGCGTTTCCCGATTTTGTCGGATTTGCGGAGGGAAAATATGGGTGTGAAAATCGATGATCATGGATAAATCCGGTTTATTTCGTCAGGTGACCGGGTTGCGCACCCGGAAAAAGTTAAAACGGTTTGGGATGGTTTTAATTCTGAAAATTTTTCCTGTGTCATGCTCAATATTCGGTTTCTATTGACGGGACCGCAGGTTTTTATCAAAGTATCCTTGTTTGACGATTGCAGCGCATGCGGCCGGACCGAACCTCAACCCCGCAAGCCCCGCCTGTGAGGGCTGGTCGCTTTTCTTTTATTTTGATATAAGCCTAAAAGTCAACAGCGAACAATTTTGACCACAATCCAATGATGGCAAAATGATTTTTATCGCCGGCGTTTCACCAAAAACAAAAAGACTCGATCAAAACCCGCAAAGATGCCCGGTATGCGGTTTAGGACAGGCTTATTCCACACGGATTGATCATTATCTCAGCCTTTTTTTTATCCCCATATTGCGAGTCAAAAAGGGTCAAGCATTTATTATGTGTGACCACTGTAAAAAACCGGTTGGACAGTTCGCTCAAGGATATGTGTCGAGCGCCAACCGCCAGGATAGGCAGTGCAGATACTGCGAGCGAACGCTGCAAAAGGATTTTAATTTCTGTCCCTATTGCGGTAAACCCCGCTGAAAGACCTCGGCGCGACGTTCGGCTGAAGCCCACTCCAGGCACTCCCCTCGGTTTGAGCCATTCGGCTGTGAGCTCAGGGCCGAAGGCGGTCGAGTCATGGCGTGGCGGGATGGGAGCCCGCTTAAGATTTATTTAAGTATGTTCAAGACTTATTTTCGGCTAACCGCCTGTCTCTTGTCGATCGGAGAATCGTTTTAAGAACCGCCGGCAGCTACAACGAATAAGACGAATTTGTCATTCAATCGATGCAAGCTAAACCATGCACTGAAAACAAAGGCGCAGAGCGCCATGTCGTCCTTGTTTGTCCGGAAATTCACTGGAATACCGGCAACATCGGCCGTACCTGTCTTGCAACCGGTGCACACCTTCACTTAATCGAGCCCTTGGGATTTTCCCTTGAATCCCGAGAAGTCAAACGGGCAGGATTGGATTACTGGCAAAAGGTAAAATTAAAGGTGTGGGACGGTTTTGAACAATTTGAAAAAACAATGTCTCCGGCCGATGGTGAAGTGGTGTTGCTTACTAAAAATGGTGCAAAACCCTTCTGGTTCATGCCTTCTCCAAAGAGACTGTTTTTGATTTTTGGTTCCGAAACCAGAGGTTTGCCGCAGTTCGTTCTTTTTCGCTATCGGAAATCCGCCTACCACATCCCCATTGGTGAGGAAACCCGCAGTCTGAACTTGTCCACCGCGGTAGGCATTGCCCTGTATGAAAGCCTGCGACACCGGGGCATTGAAAATTTCTGGACGCGGCAGTGAGCTGCCGAGTGTCAGATTCCCCCCGGCTTCATTATTCAGCCCGCTCGGATATTTAATCGAAATTGCCGAAAAAATCGCCAAAAAGCATTTCGACACTTAGTTTGAGAATCACTCTAGCGGCGAGAAGGTTGACGATCTTCTCCCCTTTTTTATTTTATTTTAAATTGGGGTGAGCTATAATGGCGCCGGACCTGTCCGAAGGTTTGTAGGGAGAAAATATAGAAAAACGATCGACAGTCGATCAGCAAATCGCCTCATCTATCCGCCCCTTGAGCTCATCGCTACACTGCACCTTGATATAAAGGCTCAGGAAATGGGATTTGGAAGCGGCATGCAGTTTGAGTTGTTGGTATAACCATCAATACCCGGAGCGGATTCGGCCAAGCAAAACTATTATCTGAATTGCCGCATATAAATTAATCCCGTACGACCGCCTTCCTGTGCTAAACATTGCAACCGCATCGATTATCATAATGCCGGTCGTTTCAACTATTGCAGCTCAGAAAAGCCCATGGATTTACACCAGACAAAACATAGGTTCCGTTATCACATAAAATCCCGGGGAACACAGAAAGGGCTCATCGGTTATGCCGTCATAACCGTTGCCCTCGTCTGCATAATATTGGGCAGCACCGCTGTCGTGGCGCAAAAAGGCAGCCAGGAGCTGTTTTCATCGCAGAAGGGAGAAGCCCTCAAGGTGGTTTCCATTGACACGGTGTGGTCGGTTGCCTATGCCCGCCCGGGAGATAAAATCACTCTGGCCGTCGTTTTCAATATTCAAAATGGATATCATATCAATGCCGATTCACGTCAAATTGTTTCATTTGATGAATTCAAACCCTATCCCACCCGCATAACCGTCAAAGAGGTTCCCGATGACGTAACCATCGAGTCGCCCCGCTTCCCAAAAGCAAAACCATTTAAAGTCGAATACGCCAGCGGGAACCTGATGACCTTTGCGGGTCAGACGATCGTTTACCTGCCAATGAAGCTGGACGGAGAGATAAATGCCAAAATTGTGCGGCTGGCGTTGGAAGCCGCCTATCAAGCCTGTAACGACAAAATTTGTTTGTTTCCTGAAAAAATCACTTTGGACGCAAAATTGCCGGTGGTTGGAACCGGTGGGGCCCCTGTAAAAATTAATCGGGAATATTTCTCTGATTATGCGTCGGGGGATACCGGAAACTCGGGTGGGGTGCGATTCGATCTCTTCGGCTGGAATTTCTCGTTTGCGGTATCTTCCCGGGCCGGTCTGTTAATCTTGCTTCTCACGGCAGCTTTTGGGGGTATGTTGCTAAACTTCACACCCTGTGTTTTGCCCTTGATACCGATAAAAATCATATGCTTAGCAAACGCCGCCGAAAACCGTCGAAGATGCCTGGCACTTGGATCCACCATGTTTTTGGGCGTGCTCGTTTTTTGGTTGGGACTGGGGGCCACCATTGCCATGGTCAGCGGTTTTACCGCCACCAACCAGCTGTTTCAGTACCCTGTTTTTACCATTGCGATCGGCATCATCATTGCAATTATGGCCCTTGGTATGTGCGGACTGTTTTCTGTTCGACTACCCAAATTTGTATATATGATCAACCCCAACCACGAGACGCTGCCGGGTTCATTCGGCCTCGGTATACTGACGGCGATACTTTCAACGCCCTGCACCGCGCCGTTCATGGGAGCTGCTGCGGCCTGGGCGGCAACCCGGCATCCTGCAACCACGCTCCTGACGTTTGCCGCAATTGGCACCGGTATGGCCGCACCTTACTTGATACTGTCGGCTTCCCCGGCACTGCTGGAAAAGATGCCAAGAACCGGGCCGGTCAGTGTTCTGGTCAAACAGATCATGGGGTTGTTCATGCTGGCGGCGGCAGCCTATTTTATCGGCAGTGGATTGAGTGCGGCCCTTAGTTCACCACCGGATCCACCCAATAAGTTGTATTGGTGGGTGGTTATGGGGGTGGTGGCGGCCGGCGGAGCCTGGCTGGCATACCGTGTTTTTCATATCACCGCTCAGAGGAAAATCCGAATTTGCTTTGCCGCACTGGGCCTGATTATCCTGGTGGGATCAGGCCATGGCGGGATGCGCCTGACCGGCAAAGGACCCGTCGACTGGGTCTATTATACCCCGGAACGTTTCCAACAAGCCATTGAAGACCGAAAAATTGTAGTGACCGTTTTTACGGCCGAATGGTGTCTTAACTGCAAGGCGCTTGAACAGGGGGTTCTGAACAACCGCAACGTCGCGCGCGTGTTTGCCGAAGAGGATATTGTTCCGATAAAAGTGGATATCACCGGAAACAACCGGGCCGGCAAAGCCAGGCTTAAGGAGATCGGCCATCTGACTATCCCGCTGCTGGTGATCTATGCACCGGGAGGCAAGGAGATATTTAGGGGTGACTTTTATACCGCCGGTCAAATATTACAAGCAATTAGGCTGGCGCGTGGGCAAGGCGCTTAATTGGATTTGCCCGGTGCTGGTAAACCTAGCCGCTGTTTAAAAACGCTTTTATTTTCTTTTTCAAAAACCTTCTTGAACGCTTGCCTATGATTTTTTCCCGGATCTGGCCGTCTTTAACCAGCATGATCATCGGTATGCCGTAGATATTAAATTCATCCACCGCATTTTCTCCGACCCAGTAGACTGGAAAATTTATATTATACTTATCCACGTACGGCTGCATTACAGCGGGACCGCCGGTATCAATACTGATGCCGATCATATTAAGACCCCGGGGGCCGAGTGAATTATCAATTTTAACCAGGTCGGGTAGTTCTTTTATGCAGGGCCCGCACCAGGCAGCCATAACCACTATCACGTACTTACTGTTTTCAGACGCGATTAAATCTTTTAGCTTGTTCAGCGATATCGGTTCGACCGTGTTTCGGTCACCGGCCCAGACCCATGGGCACCCCCCCCACAAAACCAAAAGTGCGGCAAAAATTGAACATCTGACAAGCGTCTTTAGGTTTTTATTCGATAAAGACGCCTCAAGAAGATTTGACTTTGATTTATGGCTTCCCAATTTTTCCCAGCTCCGTGGCCTACCACTCCAGATCGGGTCTTCGATTAATATCCGCAACGTGGGTGGCTCGAATGATACCCTTTTTATCGATCACAAACAAGGCTCTCTGTGAAACACCGAAAACAAAGTTGCCGGAAAAAGCCAATTCCGGGTTGCTTTCAATCTTTTGATACATTTTATTTACAGTGGGCGCCTCCCGCTGAGACCGAGATGTTGCTGATGCTCCTGATTTTCAGCAACCGCAAATTCCATCTCCGGCAAAAGCCCGCCTTCCTGAGGCGGTTGAACCGCAGCAGCGGTGAAATAAAAAAAAGAAGTAAAAAAAGAGACATGGCAGGCAATTTACGAATTTCTCTGATCATTACGACATCCCCCTGTTGTTTTTGGGAATAGCCCGATTTAGCACCTGGAGAAGCATTAAGGATCTGCCCTCGCGGTTTAATTTTGGTAACCGACTTTCCTTGGGGCAGCACGGGATACTAATAAAGTAATTTATAAGTCAAATCAAAGTGCCACGGGCTTGTGCCGCTTGAAAATTAGGCCGGCTGCTGCAGGGCGCTTTTTGCAAATAGTCATTTAAGTCCAGGCCTGCATCATGCTTGGTTTATCGATCCGATAAATTCCCCCTTAAATGCTTCCATACCCAAAAAACAACAATATACTGTATAATTATTTCCTTGACCCACAATATAGCCTGGTATAAAATAGCCATTACCATCGTTCATCGTCGGCCTGTGAAAACGCCTAACCAGCAGACACGATGACAAACAGCGGGATAAAACTTTGGGGTCGTGGTAATTTAAATCCATATGCGATGGGAGAAATGATCAGCTTTAATGTCAGGCACCCCTAAGGAAGTGATGGAGCAAAGGCACTATGATCGTTATTCGGCCAAAGAGGGGGCTATCGTTGCCCTCAGGCCAAGCTCCGATATTGTTGGGCAGATGATCGATATCGGAGTGGGGGGGCTTTCCTTCCGTTACATAGAACCAGTAGATCCCCCGCAGCGCACCAGCGAACTCATTATTTTGATGACCAATCTGAGCTTCTGTCTGGATGGGGTTTCTTTTAGGACCGTCTCCGATATCAAACTCAAGAACGATATTTCATTCAGTTCGATTCAGATGCGGCGTCGCAGCGTTGAATTTGTGAATTTAAGCTATCATCAAGCGGCATCGATACAGGCGTTCATTATTGATTACACCAACCTCATAGAAAAACAACCTCTTAAAATTATTAAATATAACAACAAGGCGATACCTTCGGTCTTACCACATTACTGATACCTTCCAATTTCCGGCCAGAATTTATAGTGATTGTCAAAATAATATTCCGATTGCCCGAGGTGCAGGCAGGGGGTAAATTTTTGAGGGGCCGGGGAATCTTTCTTCCAAACCTCTGATAATAGCGGAATGAATTGTCAGTCCGCCAAACTTCGACGGACTGATGATTCATGTAGCGACCTTGGTAAAAACCTCTCCGGCCCCTGACATATTCAAAAATTATCAATCAAATAGCAACTTGTGCCAACATCATTTCATGACAAAGCTAACCGTAATAAATACCCCTTTACCGTCTTTGGGAATGGGAAATTGCAGATTTCCGAGATGTCTCAGGACACATTGCGCCAAGTCCCGATATTTTTGGCTTTTGTCCACCCTTTTTAGATCGGCCACGGTCCCCGACGAATCAATAATCATTTCAAACACGATCCTGTCACCGATAAAAGGGCCCTTGTTAACTAAAGCTTGGTAACACGCAGCCATTTGGGGCAATTGCTTCTCGAGCCGTTTTTTCACCGAGCGTTGTGACAATTTTCCAGTGACCCGGATCTTTTCCAGCCTCAATCGCGGTGTGCTCGCCTTTGTTTCAGCCACTGAACCTTGGGCCATGTCGTGTTCGATGTCGCCGGCACTCATACCCCGCTGTTTTATTCTGGATTCGCGATGCACGGCTGCCGGTGCCGCCATGATCCCGGAAACCGTTTTGCGAACCACCGATGGATGGCCCACCGCATAATCGGAAACACCCCGGGGTAACGGTAGCGGCTGCTTGACGGTTGTTACCTGGCCATCCTTCGATCTCACCCGGGTGTCAACCGCCACAAACGAGGTGTAAGCGGTCAGCAGATTATAGCGCAGTCCCAGGCGGGTGACCTCCCGGATCCGACTATCTTGGGGCTTGAGGTGATTATAATCGGAAAGCATGCGAATGCGATACCTGGCCCACAGATATCGCAGGGCTGTGCTATTATCCAAGGGCTTGGCATCGGCCGGATTTATCTTTTGAGTAAACATGCGATCACCACTGATGCCGCGAAGTTCTACGCTGCCTTTGGGACGTCCCCGCCACTTGCCGAAGACGATGACCGGTCGATCTGCCATTAGATCCGGAATGCCGGCGGGTTCGACATCAAATGTATCCAACTCCCCGAAATCAATGTTGATTCCCGTTAATACCGGTGATTGAATCAGCTTTCTGAATTGGGCGGCTCTTAACGCCGCTTCTTGGGGCCCGGTGATTACAAATGGTTCCCCCATCCCCACCCGGGCCATACCCTCGATAAGATGGCGATTGACGCTTGAGCCAATACCAAAGGTGAACATGTTGGCTTGCCCCAGTCGGTTGCGCATGAGATCAAAAACTTCGGCTTCAACCGATACATATCCGTCGGTTACAATAACAATGCTGCGCGAATATCCCTGGCTGCCCGGCAGCGCAAGGGCGCGACTGAGGGCCGGCAACAGCCGGGTGCCGCCGCCCCCGCGTTGGCGCTCAAGCACTCCGATGGCTTGCTGAATGTTATTTGGGGTAGCAGACAGTGATTTTTCCGATAACAGGGTCGAGCCGCCGGCAAACAACAGAACATTGAACCGGTCGACGGGACGCAGATTAGCGATGAGATCCTTGAGAAGCTTTTTGGAAACGTCCAAGGGGAATCCGTGCATGGAACCTGACACATCAACGATAAAAATATATTCGCGGGGAGGGATCTGAGATGTCAACACCCTCTGGGGGGGCTGAACCATTAATAAAAAAAATTTTTCATCCCCACCGTCAGACAGCAGCATCCCCGTCTGTATCTTGCCGCCGGCAAGCCGATATTTTAAGATGAAATCACGATTGCCGCCCTTGCTTTCAGCAGGATCAAGGGTCACGGCCGCCGATTCCGGACCTTGGTAACGGATCGTCACCCGATGAGATGGGCAGGTCACTTTTTGGATCGGCAGGCCAGCGGCGAGGTTCACCGTCATGTCAAATTTATACGACGGCGCCGCTCCCTGGCGGTGATAAGGGTTTTCGACCCACTCTTGCGAGCGTGGTGCCTGTTTTGCCGGTGTTTCAGAATAGCGGGGGCCAACTACGCTCGGATAAACAAAAGAATAAACCGTGTCCATAGGAACGAGCAATTCAGTATATTTAAGCTCCACCTGGATGACGTCTTGGGGTAGAATATTGGCGACATTCATCTGAAATACATTCGGGCGGTGCTGTTCCAGTAGCGATGCGCTCTTTCCCGACTGCCTGGCCTGTTCGTATTCCTGCCGTGCTTCTTTTCGCTCGCGAATTTTGGCTGTGATGGTTCTCTCGCCGATGGTCATCATCATACTGTAAACCGCAGCCCGGGTGGAGGCCGGGAACACGTAGATGGCCTCCAGGGGTCTGAGGCCCTGGTTTTTATATACCTGCGTGACGACAACATCCGCAATGATCCCGGAAATGTTGACCTCGGCTGCGGTCGACTTCAGCGGCAGTTGATCGACCTCCGGATCATCACTTTTAACCCAAAAATAGGGAGACAACGTGCGATCGGAACCGGCTTCGGACTGCGCCGGGGCAGTTCCGGCGAGCAACATAAAAACTATAACAATGATAAATATCAAAAGCTTATATATGCGTCCCATGGAAAACCCCCTTTACTCTTTTAAGGCCTTTTGCCTGCATTAGACAAGGCGGCGCTGAAAAAGTTCCCCTAAATTCAGCCGGAATTTATTTCAGGGGGGGTCGTTAAAACTAGCGGAATGAATTATCAGTTCGCCGAAATCCGGATGGGCTGATAATTCATCTAGCGGGTGGTGTGCCGCAAATAAGTTACAAAATTCAACTGTAAGACTTTTCGAACTTATTTCTGGGGCGCAATAACGCGAATTTGAATGCGGATCGAGTCCTGATCAAGGGTAATCGGGGGTGGGGGCGTCTGAAAAGGGGCGATGCGGCCCAATTCATCAATAAATTCGGAATAGCGACCGGCCGGTAGGTCGACGGTTATCTGCCGTAAAACTTGCGTCTGACCGGTCTTTCTTTCGGACCGGATATTACCTGCCAGTGATTGGACCAGAGCTTGCACGCGAGACACGATACCATCCGGATCGGATTGGTGCTGCTCTCTGACGCCCCGCTTAACCTGGTCCGAATCGGCTGCAGCGCCGTGTGATTTGGCTGGTGCACGCTTTTTGATCCTATCTTCCGCGGGCTTCTGAGAGTCTGGCTTTTGTGTTGGAAAAGGGGTCAAAGAACCCTCTTCGGTTTCCTCAAGACCCGCTGCCTTTCCGTGGGATGGCTCTGAAGCGGCATCTTGCAATACCATCATATCGTCCAAACGGTCGGGCCGACCGGATTTTACAATCACTGTCAAAACGATCGATTTTGATGCGGTTTCCGTTTTGTGGATGTCGCGTTGTTTGGCCGCCGGCATCGGCCCGGCTTTTTCCAATGGCCGGGACAACCCATTTGAATCTATTTTCTGTTCAAGGGCCGATCGGCTGACAACCACTTGCGGTTTTTGAGAAATTGGCTTTTCTTCCTTTTGGATACCGATAACAGCAACAATCAGCAGAGCCAGTGCCGCTGCCGAGGCCAGTTCCATAGGTATCTTTAGGCGCAAGGGGTAAAAAAGCGTTTTCGCAATATGATGGCGTCTAAGACGCGGCTGCAGGCGTGCATGAATTTGATCCAGAAAATCAGGCGGGGCCTTTACGGGCGCCATTGCCTTTAATTCGCCGACAAGCATGGTTAGATCATCCATCTGTCGGCGGCAGGCGTCACAAGCGGCAAGATGTTTTTCCAGCTGCATGCTGGAATGTTTATCCAGCTGACCCTGCAGATAGCTGGATAGTAGTTTTTTGGCCCTGAAACATTTCATCTAAGATATTTCCCCGCTGAGTATTGTCCGCAAGTCCTGTCTTGCCCGGGCTATTTTTGATTTTAGGGTGCCGGGTTTGAGGCCGGTAATTTGCACGATCTCTTCATAGGACAGCCCTTGGATGTCACGGAGCAAAATCACCGTCTTTTTTTCTAGGGGCAATGCGTTAATTGCGCTATGAATGAGGCGCCGGCGTTCCTTTTTTTGGTGCGCGACTTCCGGTGATCGGGTTTCATCGGCTATCTGGCCCCTGGAACCAGATAGGCTGCCGGTGTTATCCAGGCGGAGCATTTTTTTGCTGAATCGATATTGAAAAGATTTTAACCTATTTTTACAGGTGTTTACCGCTATCCGGTGGGCCCAGGTGGAAAAGGTCGATTTAAATCTAAATGTCGGCAGATTCAGATAAATCTTAATAAAGGTGTCCTGGGCGCAATCATTGGCTTCCTGGTAATCTCCTAAAAACCAATAGCACAAATTAAAAATTCTGTCCTGATGCTTTCGTACCAGATCATCAAACGCGGATGTGTCGCCGTCTTTAAAAAGCCTGATCAAAGCGGCATCTTCGTTATGTGATGATTCTGAATGTGATTTTACCCGATTCATCTAAATAGACAATTGTGATGGCCAAAGGTTCCTTTTCGGCAGACACTTTTTACGAAGTTTTTCCAGTGATATCAATATTTGACTTCACACAGACGGTGTTTATATTCACGGCAAAATCATACTGTAACAAATAATAACGTTACTTTGTAAGGGGAATTTTTATGCGATTGGCTTGTTTGCAAGCCCCGCCCTTTAGGGGGGAGATTCAAATCAACGGGCGGTTGCCCCGATCCCTTTTCAATTTGCCGAAAGCGTCTTTGACGGACAGACGGCCATAAAAAATTATAAGATATTGAAATATAAAGATATTTCATATATAATCGGCCCCGGATAGAAGGCATCGAAGCCGTTGTTGGCGGTCGTCGACTGTGTTGTTGAAAACAATTGTTGACCACCGTTTTTTTTTGACGTTATTTTAGGGTGGGAATTCAATACATACGTCAAAAAACCGGACGGGCCAATCGGTGGGATGTTGGACGGATAAAAAGATTCTCACATGCGTCTTTCGAATTCAGAAAAATTACGTCGTTTTTACGACCATTTTTTAGGCAATGATCGCGTATTAATATTGATTAATGCCGACCCGGATGCCATTGCCAGTGCTATGGCTGTCAGCAGACTCCTCTGGCATAGAGTCGCAAATACCACGATCTCCAATATCAACGTTATCAAACGGCCGGACAACCTGGCCATGACCCGATTATTGGGGGTAAAACTGGTCCATGTTGATGAAATCGATGAAAGCCAGTTTGACAAAACTGTGATTGTTGATTCTCAGCCGAGTCACAACGAAGTTTTTGCCAGGTTTGCACCGGATGTAATTATTGACCATCACCCGGAAAGCGGGGCCAAGGCAACATTTCTGGATATCCGTCCCAAATATGGTGCGACGGCTACGATAATGACAGAGTACCTTCGAGCCGCAAAAATAAAACCCTCCGTAAAATTGGCAACAGGGCTGTTCCTGGCGATTAAAACGGACACGAGCAATTTTGAAAGACAAACCCTTATGGAGGATGTCCGTGCTTTCCAATTTCTCTTTCGTCACGCAAATATACATCTGGTCGGTAAAATTGAGCAGGCGGAAATGCGGCTTGATTTCCTGAAATATTTCAAAACGGCGCTTCAAAATAGGCGTATGCGAAAAGGGCGCGTTTTTGCGCATTTGGGTTCTGTGGTCAATCCCGACGTTTGTGTGCTTATCGCCGATTTTTTTATGCGAGTGGATTCGGTCAAATGGAGTATTGTGTCCGGGATCTGCGAACAAAAATTAATTATTGTACTCAGAAACGACGGCATCCGCAAGAATGCCGGCAATGTGGCCAAAAGGAGTTTTGGCCAGGTGGGTTCTGCGGGTGGCCATAAAGCTATGGCTCGGGCCGAGATTGCGCTTTTGCAATTGAAGGATACCGTCGATTACAAAAACGATAAAAAGCTCCAGCGGTGGATCATAAGACGCATTGAGACAAGAGCAGACAAGAGATAGCAAAATATGGCCGACTTTGCCGTAACAATATTGGGATCGGGAACGTGTGTGCCGTCGCTGAAACGAAGTTCATGCTCGGCTTTGGTCACCATCGGTGGTTCAAAAGTATTATTTGATTCCGGTGCCGGTACCATGCGACGGATGCTGGAAACCGGCACAACCGTATTCGAGATCTCACATATCTTTTACAGCCACTTCCATCCCGACCATACCTCGGAGCTGATACAACTATTATTCGCCAACAAGTATCCGGACAGCACCCGGAGAAAGAAACCCCTGGTCATCATCGCCGGCAACGGTTTTTCATCTTTTTTCAGCGGATTAAAAGCCGCCTACGGCAACTGGATCCAACTTGCGCCCGGGCTGATGAAGACCATTGAATTGTACACCAACGGTCCGGATTCACGCCGTTTTGAAAATTTTAGGGTGGAATCTCTGCCGGTTGAACACAACCCGGAAAGCTTGGCCTACCGCATTACCGGACCCAATGAAAAATCTGTGGTGTATTCGGGTGATACGGATTATAGTGATAATTTGGTCGCCCTGGCCAAGGATACGGATGTAATGATCTGTGAGTCGGCACTTCCGGATCCGCTGAAGGTCGACGGTCACTTGACGCCTTCGATAGCCGGTGAAATTGCAACCCGGGCAAATGTTGGAAAGCTGGTTTTAACTCATTTCTATCCGGAGTGTGACCAGGCTGATATTGAGAAACAGTGCCGCAAAACCTATTCAGGGCCCCTGGTTTTGGCAGTGGACTTGTTGAGAATCGATCTGGCTGCCGCGGACATTGCCTAGCCCATATTTTCTGGTATGTAATCATGCGTTATTATCCGGTCTATCTTGATATCCAGAATCGAAATTGTCTGGTCGTTGGCGGCGGGTCCGTGGGTACCCGCAAGGTGGAGACCCTTCTGAAATGCGGTGCAACGGTCACGGTGATCAGCCCGGATGTTTCCGTAAAACTCAAAGAACTGCGGGATGCCGGGGTAATTAAGTTACATCAACGACCGTACCGGTCAAATGATCTTGAACGTGTCTTCCTGGTCATCGGGGCAACCGACGATGCCAAATTGAACCGGCATATCAGCACGGATGCAGATCGGCTAAGCGTACTTTGCAATATCGCCGACCGGCCGCAGGAATGTAATTTTATCCTCCCGGCTGTCATCGCACGGGGAGATTTGACAATCAGCATTTCCACCTCCGGCAAAAGCCCGGCCCTGGCGAAAATGCTGCGGAAAAGACTCGAGGATCAATTCGGTGAGGAATATGCCGTTTTTCTTCAACTTATGGGCGGCATTCGCAACAAACTGCTGACCCAGTCCCATGAACCCGAGGCCCACAAGGAACTTTTTGAGAAATTGGTCAACTCGGAACTGCTGCAATTGATCCGGGACAATAAAATCGCGGCGGTCAACGTCCTGCTTTATGAAATCCTCGGTGACGGTTATGATTTCGACAACCTGATGCGAATGGAAAATGTTTAGTTTACTGTATTAAACGGCTACCCCAGAAAGATTATGGTACACCTCCCCCATTCGGGTGCATGCTATGGACATCATAATTATCATTGCACTGCTGTTGTATATGCTGAGCGCAGCCGGTTACTTTGCCTATCTATTTTTTCAGAAAAATTATCTGCATCGGGCCGGTTATTTTTTAATTCTAGCAGGTTTTTTATTTCACAGCGCTAAAATCGTTTATGATTTTGTGGAATCCGGACACATTCCGGTCCGCAACCTCCATGAAACGCTCTCTGTTGCAGGATGGGTCGCAGCCGGCTTTTTTCTGATATTTCAGTATAAATATAAGCTGCGCGTCCTGGGAATTTACGCTGCTCCCTTGATTGCAGTGGTCATGTTGGCTGTTTCCCAGGTTCCGAACCAACCGGTTCAAGCCCAATCCATATTTAAAAGCTTTTGGTTGTTTTCCCACGTCATTGCCATATTTGTCGGCGAAGCCGCTTTCGCTTTGGCCTGCGGCATCGCTGTATTGTACATTCTTCAGGAAAATGCCATTAAAACCAAAAAGCCCGGATTTTTTTTCAGGCGGTTACCATCACTGGAAATGCTCGACAATACCGGCTACGTCTGTATCGTTGTCGGGTTCACCATGGTCACCTTTGGTCTCATAACCGGTTTTGTTTACGCCAAGACGTTGTGGGGCAAATTCTGGAGCTGGGATCCCAAGGAGGTTTGGTCCGGCATTACCTGGTTATTTTATGCGGCCCTGCTACACGAACGCTTGACTGCGGGATGGCGCGGTAAAAAGGCAGCGGTCATGGCAATTATCGGGTTTGCAGTGGTGTTATTTACTTTTTTCGGGGTGAACTTTTTGTTGAAGGGGCATCACGGGGCATTTACCACATTTTGATCCAGACTGATAAAAACTCAGCTAACTCAGGGAACGCTGATGACCCCCGTCACTTTCACAATAACCGACACCGCCGTTTGCCTTTCCCGGCGGCGGCAGCCCTCTGCCGGTTAAAAGCAGCGGGGCGATCGTCTTGTGGTGCAAAAAATACCCCATTTTCTGAGTTAGCTTCCCTTTTAACGGGGAAGCAAGCCGGTCAAGCCCATGTCAGAAATCGTACTATTGGGATTAAATCATAAAACAGCCCCGCTGGAGCTTCGTGAGTGCATTGCATTTTCCGCCGATGAAACCGCGGCGGCGTTGGATTGCTTGAAAAAAGATCCGGTTATCGATGAAGTGCTGCTTTTTTCCACCTGCAACCGGGTGGAGGTGTTGCTGGTTACCGATGACCGGTGCAGGGCGGTCGAATCGGCCAAAACATTCATCGCGAACTACAATGGGATTCCGCTGTCTCAATTTGAAGATGCCCTTTACATCCACCAGGGGGATGATGCCGTGCGGCACCTTTTCAGGGTTGCTGCCAGTCTGGATTCGATGGTGGTGGGGGAGCCCCAGATCCTGGGACAGATCAAAGAAGCCTACCATACGGCAACCAAGCAAAAAACATCCGGTGTGATACTCAACCGGCTGCTCCACCGCAGCTTTTTTGTAGCCAAACGCATCCGCACCGAAACCGGAATCGGCGACCGGGCGGTTTCCATCAGTTATGCGGCCATTGAACTGGGCCGCAAAATATTCGGTGAGCTGGAGGGCAAAAAGGTACTTTTGATCGGTGCCGGTGAAATGGCTGAACTGGCCGTCGAGCACCTGATTCGAAACCGGGTCGGCCAAATCCGGGTGGCCAACCGAACCTTCGAACGCGGTGTCGCGCTCGCCGGGAAATTCAACGGTGAAGCGGTTCGCTTTGAAGAGCTGACCAATTGTCTCGAAATTGTCGATATTATCATCAGTTCAACGGGCTCCCCGGAATTTATCGTCACGCGTGATCGGCTAAAGGGTATCATTCGCCGCCGGCGCAACCGGCCGCTATTTTTTATCGATATTGCCGTGCCCAGAGATATTGATCCGGATATCAACCGGCTGACCAATACCTATGTTTATGATATTGATGACTTAAAAAATGTCATCGAGGAAAACATTGAAGACCGGCAGCGAGAGGCCGTCAAAGCAGAGCGGATTGTCGACGAAGCTGTGATTCATTTCAGGCAATGGCATGAAAACCTGGACGTCGTCCCGACCATTGTCGCCATCCGAAAAAAGCTCGAAGCCCTTGCCGACGCCGAGGTCCAAAAAACGCTGCAAACAAACCGGATTGCATCAGAGAATTCTGAAGCCCTCATCCGAATGGTGGCAGCCTTGATTAACAAAATATTACATGATCCCACCCAGGTATTGAAAAGCAACGGTCACGGGGACAAATCGGTATTGTTGGATATTACCCGCAAACTATTTAAATTGGATGAGTAAACTGTTTTTGGGTGTGCATCAGACGGAGGCATCAAATTGAAAAAAATCGCTTTTCTTTTTCCCGGCCAGGGTTCCCAGTCGGTGGGCATGGGTCAGGATTTTTATCAGGAATTCGATTACGTCCGTGAAATTTTCGACATCGCAGAAGAGATCTCCCGGATCAACTTGTCAAAGTTGTGTTTCAAAGGCCCCATGGAAGCGCTCACCAGGACCGTAAATCTTCAGCCGGCAGTCACGGCCGTGAACCTCGCATGCCTGGCAGCTGTGGCAAGGGAGGGATTTGCCCCGGATATTTCGGCGGGACACAGCCTGGGAGAATACGGCGCTTTGAAGGCTGCTGGTGTGGTTTCCGTTCCGGACACCTTCCGGCTGGTTTGCAAACGGGGGGAATTGATGCACAGAGAATCCACCCGACATGCCGGGGCCATGCATGCCATTCTTGGGCTGACCATTGATAAGGTAGATGAACTGGTTCAGGAAGGGCAAGCTAAAGGGATTGTTTCTGTTGCCAACCACAATACCGAGAAGCAAATCGTAATCACCGGCTCGCCGGAAGCCGTCGAAAAGGTGTCCTCCCTGGCAGCCCAACAGGGTGCAAAGTCGATTCCGTTAAAGGTCAGCGGTGCCTGGCACAGTGAATTGATCAAGGGCGCCCGGGAGGAGTTTGGCGAATTTCTGGCTCAAATCGACTTCGTGAAACCCGTGAGTTCCGTTATTTTCAATGTTACCGCCGAAAAAGCCTCCGATCCGGAAGAAATTAAAAATCTGATGGCCAGACAGCTTTGCAGCCCCGTCAAATGGTATGACTCCATGGGCAAGATGATCGAAGAAGCCGTGGAAGTATATACCGAAATCGGACCGGGCAAAGTCCTCACGGGTTTAATGCGCAAAACACTTCCCAAAGATAATCCGGCTAAAATCTATTCAATCAATGACCTCAAGAGTCTTGAAAATTTCTTAAAAGAAATTTCCTGAAACGGCAATTCAAACTGACGCCCGTTGCGGGATCAAGAGCAGGCCGATATAAAAGAGCCGGGGCAGCGGGAATATTGTCCAGCTGATAATTCCTGCCGCGGTTTTACTGCGTAACCGCACCAACTCGCAGATTTTCTGCGAACCGGAAGGTTTCAATGGATCGTGTATGTCAAAATAATATTTTGAAATAAAGCGGAATGAAGAGGTGCGGGCAGGGGGTAAATTTTTATCGTCAAGATGCAGATTCACCGCCCCTTGGCTCGGAAATGGCTACTTTCTATCCAATTGACCCCGCCGCCGGTTAACGCATGGTGGTTAACCCAAAGACTCACCGTCGCAGGCTCATCCGGGCAGCAACAACCCTTTGTCGCTTGAGATCACCGGGGGAATCAGATTGTCGATAAAAATTTACCGCCCGCCTGCACCTCGGGCAATCGGAATATTATTTTGACAATCACTCTAAACAAAATTCTTGAGATTCTATTCAGGTTGATAGGGTTTGCCGAGGGAGGCAGGTGCTGCTCCGGAAAACATGGCAAGTGCCGATTTGATCCAGGATTTCTCTTGGGCCCAGTTCAGAACCGATTCTTTTTGGGCCAGATGCATTAACACGAGGGTAAAGATCATCAGCGGAAACGGCGCCACCTGGAACACCTGGGCCGGTACCGACGGAAACCAGCCTTGAAAATAGATGCCCATGACCTGGAGAAAAGAAAAAAGATAAGCCCCCATGGCCGCTTTGACCGGATTCCAGCCACCGAATATGACCAGTGCCAGACATATCCAGCCGGTGCCTTCCGCTCCCTGGGGGCGCCCCCATCCCGGTTTGGTGGACAGCGAAAATGTGGCTCCGGCCAGCCCCACAAAAACCCCTCCCCACAGGGCATACAGCAGCTGAATTCTTTGGGGATCGATACCTCTGGCATACGCTGCCCGGGGGTGTTCTCCCACCGATCGCAACATGAGTCCTTGCGGTGTCCGAAAGATATACCACCAGCTAAGGGCGATAAACAGCAAACTAAAGTAGGTCATAAAATTATGACTGAAAAAAATCGGGCCCAGCACGGGAATCCGATCTAAAACGGGCAGGGGCAACGGTGTCACCTGGGGGCCCTGCAGGCGCGAATAGGGATTACCCAAAAAGTAAGCCAAGTCGCGGCAGGTCAGGGTTAAAACGAATCCAACGGCCACCTGGTTCTGGCCGAGATAGATGCTAAATACGGCAACCACGCCGGCGATAAGCGCTCCCACGGCCGCCCCGGTCAAAAAACCCGGCACCAAGCTGCCGGTCTCATAGGCAATGGCAAAGGCCGCCATGGCACTTAACAATATTGTGCCATCCAGCGACAGGTTAATGATGCCGGCTTTTTCCGTAATGGTCTCCCCCAGCGCGGCCAGCACGATCGGTGCGGCACCGGCCACGACACCGGCAAACAACATATTCAAGTCAAATTCAATCATTTTCGCTGAAAATTTCTGTCCGCCGAAAGCGCGAACGCCAGGCATGCACCGCCAGCGTTGCCAGCACGAGCGTGCCCTGTATAACGCCGCTGAGAGACGAATCAACCTCAAGCATCATGGGAAGCTGGATGCCGCCGACGTTCAGACAGGCAAAAAAGAAGGCCACAAACGGTGCCAACCAGACGTTGTAGTTGGATAACATCACCACCAGCAGCGCCAGATACCCATAATTACTCGAGATTGCCGGAATCAGGCGATGATAGACACCGGTCACCTGCAAACCTCCGGCAAGGCCGGCAAACCCACCGGCAAATACCATGGCAATGAGCATGTGTCTGCCGGGTTTGAGTCCGAAGAGAAAGGCGGCCTCTCGATTTCTGCCGATGGCTTTTAAATTCAATCCAATCCGGGTATACTGGAGCATCAGGGCCGTTAATAGGACTGCGGCTGCGACCAGCAGGAGGGCCACCGGTGAGAGCCGGAGGGTCGCCAGGTAGGGCAACCACAGATCGGCCGGAAAAACCTGGGTGCCACTCATGGAAGCTACCCCCGGCCGTTTCCAGGGGCCAAATATAAGCCACAAGATCAAACCCTGAGCGACAAAATTCAGTCCCAAACCGGCGAATATCTCATTGACGCCCCCCCTTGTTTTTAAGTAGCCGGCCAAAAGTGCCCAGATTCCTCCGCCAATAATACCGGCTCCCAGGGAGCTTACCATTACGACGAACGGTATCTGGCTTTGAAGCCCCCCGCGGAGAACAGCCGTGGTGAACACTGCTCCCATCATCATCTGCCCTTCAACCCCGATGTTCCACAAGTTGATTCTGAATGTGTACAAAAGGCCGCAGGCACACAGCGTCAATGGTATCCAGGCTTTCACGACATGGGTCAACTTGATCCAGGAACCCAGTGAGCCTCTGAAAATATGAAAATAAGCGGCAAATGGCGGGGCACCGGCAAACAGCAAAATGATCGTGGAAAAAGCAAAGACGATCGAGAGGGTGAGTAACGCTTCACGCGTATGGCGAATAAATTTTTGCGGTATGGCATGTGAATTTTGCGTCATAACCAATATTTACTGCGATTTTACATGAGTCTGCGGCTTACAGATATAAGATTCAGGGTTTACATTTTGCCGGCAATCGCACGCCCCAATTCATCGATATCGGTCTCATCGGTTCGAATATCCTTGATGATGGAACCGTTGAAAAACACCAGCACCCGATCGGCCACCATCAGTATTTCATCCAGTTCGGCTGAAGAAAAAACAATGCTGGTTTCGGTGGCACAATACCGCTGAAGATGCTGCCAGACCCAGTGAACCGATTCCATGTCAAGACCCCGCGTCGGATTTTCGAGAAGCAACAGAATTGGATCGGGTGGTAAAAAGGAAAGCAGGAGTCGTTGCTGATTTCCCCCCGACAACGATTCTACCGGGGTTTCAGGCGTTCCCTTGATACGAAAATCGTCGATCCCCTGTTTGGCACGTTTTGCAGCTTGCGGCCACTTAACCCAAAAACCTGTGTGGTTTTTCTGGAGAGCGAAATGCTCGGTAACACTCAAGCCGGCAATTAATCCTTCTTCAAGCCTGGCCGTCGGCAAAAATACGACCCCTTTTTGCCGAAAACCATGGTAATGCTCTCCGGTTATTTCCTTGCCGGCAAGCTGTAACGTACCCCTCTGGGGTCGGATCAAACCGCTTGCCAGGCGCAGCAAAACCCCCTGGCCGCTTCCTTCAAGCCCCGCCAGTCCAACAACTTCGCCCTGTCGAACAACGAGATCACAATCTTTGAGGCCGGTTCTGCCTCCCGCGGCCTGAACATGGGTCAGGGCCAGAATCGGTTTCCCAGGCATCATACGGATGCGGGAAGGTGGTGCCGGCGGCGTACCGAACATCATTCCGAGCAATGCGGCCGTATCAAAAGGCGCATTCATCGAGCCGGTCACCACCCCCTGGCGCAATACGGTAACGCAGTCACACAAGGCTTCAACGTCTTCAAGTTTATGGGATACCAGGATTACGCTTTGGCCTTCCGATGTCAGTTTCTTTAGGGCCTTAAATAAAAGTTCTTTTTGGATGCTCGATATTCCGGTGGTCGGCTCATCAAGGATGAGAATGCGAATACCCAGGGACAAAATCCTCAAGATTTCAAGTTGCTGTCGCTCACCTATTGTGAGACGGTTAACGGAAGCGTCGGGATGCAGCGAAAAATTGAAGGACGAGGTCAGATTTAACAATTTGTTTTCGTATGATTTTCTGCGATCGGCTATTCCGCCGGTCTGTCCCAGCATGAAGTTGTCCAGCACTGTAAGCTGCGGGAAATCAAGTGGATCCTGATAAAGCATCCCTATGCCAAGATCTGAGGCCTGGGAGGGATTCTGATAATTTACGGCCGTACCATCCAGGCAGATTTCACCCTTGGTTTTGTGGCTGTATCCCGCTAAAATTTTCATCAGGGTGCTCTTACCGGCGCCATTTTCACCGAGGATGCCATGAATCGTTCCCGGTGCAACCTTCAGGTCAACACCATTGTTGGCCCTAACCGGGCCATAATATTTGTGGATATCGTGAAGCTCGACCCACATAGGAATACTGTTGGTTACCTATGGATGCATGTTGTGTAATCGGTTCGGGTGGCGAGGGATGTCATGTCTTACCCCGGGTTAAGCGGTTACGGGGTCAGGGTTGAACGGGGATCCCGGAGCCGCTCAATTCGGGTATAATTGGGTCACTCTGCGCTGCTTTGTCCGGTCATGCCTTTAAGAAGTTGCTTCATATACCAAACCTGTTTATCAGAAGCCAGCTCACCGGGCTTCAGAAATGGACTGCCGTCCTGATAAACCAAAGGACCGGTAAATAAGTTCAATTTTCCGGAACCTAAATTCTTGATAAAGGTCTCCAATTTTGATCTTGCGGAAGGTGCCAGGGCCGGACCGGAGACAAAACCGACCGTGCTGGTGTGGGGATCATTGATGTTCTGCCAGTCCGGACCCAACCATAGCCATTTTGATTTCCATGAGCCGGAAAGGGAGTCATTTATGAATCCGACGTAGCCGGGTCCCCAATTGAAATAGGGCACACCGAGACAGACGTTCGATCCCCCCCTACATGCCCCCACATAGTCATAGGGAATGGCCCAAACTTGTTTTCCTTCTTTATGTTTTTGCCCGGCCACTACGAGAGCCTCTGTGGTATCGATACCGGAAACCACCACATCATAGCCGGTATTAAAAAAATTCTGGGCGACCTGGGTGGGATCCGCCGTAACCCCCGGGATGTTGAACCAGAATCCGATCCAGGTGACATGAAACTTTAAATCGTCGGGGTTTTTTCTCAGCACCCTCTCCCAGGCATATTTTGCGCCCAGATAACAGGAGGCAGCCAAGCGTCGCGTCTCCTCGTTGATTAGCGGGCCGAGGTACCCGATCTTACCGGTTTTAGTGGTAAGCGCAGCCGCAAAACCGGCCATCATTTTACCGTATTCCATACGTCCCATAAGGTTGGCCAGGTTCTTGGGGGCTTTGCCGGTCAACACGTCGTCACCGGAGACATGGATAAAATGAACATTCGGATGCATCAATGCCGCTTCCCGGATACCGTCCTTCATGTCATCTGAGTTCGCAATGATGAGTTCTGCTCCTTTTTCAACCATATCGTCGACCAATTGAGGAATGGTCACACCCGGTCTATCGGCCGGATTAACTTTATCGATGTAGATCATTTTTGTCCCAGCAACGTTTTTTTCGACGTATTCGCCGCCCTCATAGTGAGCCTGACTCCACCCGTGGTCATTATAGGGTCCAACCAATAGCAGGCCAAACACATAGGTCTTTTTTTGGGCGGCCTCGATAGGCAGTGGTATAATGGCCATAAGCATTGACACCGAACAAATCACAGCGACACGAATGACAGTTTTTTTTAGCATTTGCCCATCCTCCTGAAATAGCGACACCCTGACTTTGGTTAGATGCACACGAAATTTTAATACCCGCTTTTATAGGGGCAAAGGATCGGCGGGTCAAGAAAAGAAGCTCATTTGACTAAAAAAATTTCTTGGTTCGGCAGACCCATAATTCCGTCGGGAAAAGACGCCGGTAAGCCTTTGAATCTCTTTCTAACTTTGCTTTAAGGTTGACTTTTGGGTTGAGGTATGCGCGTAGAAATTTTTTAATCAACAAAAATCTTTGATCAGAAGGAGGCCTTTACTGTATGTTTGGCTTTGAAAACATATCAGCTCATGACGGCTGGGCCATGGCGGCAGCCGGCGCGTTGATCGTTCTTTCCGGTTTGGCCGTTCTTTCCCTGGTCATATCCCAGCTTCATAAATTTGTGGATCTTTTCGAGACACGCAAGAAAGATCCGCACCATATCGGTGATCGCCTTAAAACAGTCTCGACCGAGAGCAAACCAGAATTTATACCACCGGAAAGATTTCCCGAGGATATCGGAGAAGCGGCAAAATTATACCGATCGCTGGTCGAACAACTGGGTCCCGCATTCCCACTGTCTGAACTCTATGCCATCTCCAACGAACAGGGCCTGCCCCACCCCCATTTGACCATAAAGCGCCTGCGCGAGACAGGATTCCTGATTCCCGTCGGCGGTGGTAATTTCTGCTGGAAACAAGAAACCATGGCGTCCTAGAAGAAAACCGCTCAACTCAAACAAGGAATGGATTCGAATGGATCTATTGGTTCAATTTTTATCCAATACCGGCTACTATCTGGCGGATTATCGAAATCTTATCATGATTGCCGTGGGCGCAACTTTTGTCTACCTGGCAATTGCCAAAGAATTCGAGCCGCTGTTATTGTTGCCGATCGGATTTGGCATACTAGTGGGAAACGTTCCCTTTTTCAAGGGATTCGGTATCGGTATCTACGAACCCAACAGTGTTTTACATTATCTTTATTTTGGGGTAACGACCGGTCTATATCCAGCCATCGTCTTTCTCGGTCTGGGGGCGATGACCGATTTTTCCTCTCTGCTGGCTCGACCCAAACTAATGCTGCTCGGTGCCGCCGCTCAGATGGGAATTTTTACGACCCTTTTAAGTGCTTTGTTTCTCGGATTTCTGCCCAAAGAAGCAGCATCCATCGCCATTATCGGCGGAGCGGACGGACCAACCTCTATCTTTCTGACCGCCAAGCTGGCACCCCACCTGATCGGTCCCGTTGCCATTGCTGCTTATTCTTACATGGCTTTGATCCCCATTATTCAACCGCCCATTATGCGATTGCTGACCACCCGCAAAGAACGACTTATCCGCATGCCGGAACCCAGGGACGTTTCAGAAAAAGAATTGCTTATTTTTCCCGGGGTCGGACTGATACTGTGCTGTTTTCTGGCACCCGCCTCGATACCGCTGCTGGGGCCCTTTTTTTTCGGAAACCTCATGAAGGTCTCCGGTGTGGTCAACCGCCTGGCCCAAACCGCTCGCACCGCAATCATCGACACGGCCACCATTTTTTTAGGGTTCACCGTCGGCGCAAGCACGCAAGGAGATGTGTTCTTAAACGCCAAATCGGTCGGCATCTTTTTTCTCGGAGCCGTGGCCTTCAGCATTGCCACCGCCTGCGGTGTTATTTTTGCCAAATTCATGAATTTTTTTCTAAAGGAAAAAATAAATCCGCTTCTGGGTGCCGCGGGGGTATCGGCCGTTCCGGGCTCAGCTCGGGAGGTACATCTGGTCGGGCGAAAGGAAGATGCCAACAATTACTTGCTGATGCATGCCATGGCCTGCAATTCTTCGGGGGTCATCGGCTCTGCTATCTGTGCCGGTATTTTATGGAGCTTTAACGTGGGTTAGGGGGGCGAACCGGTCAACGTCATAACGTCCTATCTGTATCAGGGATCCGAGGGCGTTTTTTGAAGAAATTGCTGCGGGAACCATCCCTGCCGCCGGAGCGATTTGCAAGGCGCTTCGACTCCCGAGTCAGGTACAACCGGCATTCTTTCGATGGTTCAGCAGCTGTTGATTTTTGCTTGACGCTTGTTACCCCGGTATGTAATTGTGCTTGGGTGTTAACATCATCTTTGACCGAGATATTTTTATCAAGTGTTTACAACTTCAGGAAGGTTTCATGGTTGCAAAAATTCTGATAAAAAGAAAATTTCTAAAGGGCAAGACCGATGAGATTATATCAATCTTGAACAATATGCGTTTCTGTGCCATGGAACAGCGCGGATATATTTCGGGTGAAACGCTGACGGACCGCAAGGATCCGCATAATAAAGCAGTGCTGTGTACCTGGCAAACCATGGAAGATTGGTTGAATTGGAAAGAAACACCCGAGCGTAAACAATTTGACGCCATGTTGGAGGTTTTTCAGGTGGGTCCGACGGAATATGAGGAATATCTCGTGGGGGCTACATTTGAAGGAGGGTAGGCCTGCAGAAACACATTCGTGTGAGCGGTTGGCGATCTTCGGAAGGCCTTTTGTTTGTCACCGGACCGGCAGTGTTCCCGCTAATCAAGCATACCCTTCCCTTTTGAGCAAATCCCGATACCAGCACGAAAATTCATACATGGCGATAAATCGCTCATCATTATTTACAATCCCCAGGCATATCTCAAGAACTCCCCGGCCGTAAGCATTACTGTAGCCGTTTGCAGGTCTGGATTGCAAAAACTCCCGCACCAGCATCTGGCTGGTGCGTTTCGTTTTTTCGGTGCGGATATCGATCGGATCCTTGGGTTCCTGGAAAGGATCCCACTTTTCATAACCACTTTTTAGAATATGTTTCTGGCGTCTCGGAGACATGCTGTCAAAAATGGCCTTTTTACGCTTTTTTAATTCATGATCGGAAAACTCTTGATGCATTCTGCGCCCCTTTAAGCTTATTTTCCCGAAGCGGCATTTTTGGAGCCGCCATCAATGCCGAGGTATTCCTCATCAAAAACCGTCAACAAAGCCATGGAAGGGGGAATGAGCATATCAACCAGCTTTATGTAACGGGTGTTGATGTCCCGTAAAAACTCAGCCGTTATTTCCTGCAACTGTCTGTGGACGGCATCCAGGTTGACGCTGGGATAGGATTTGCCTCTAACGAAACCCGATTTGCCGCAGGTGTGTCCTTGCCCGCCGATAGCCGTCGGTACACCGTAAAACCGACAGGTGATGGGTCGATATTCGTAAAGATCGCACCGTTGTCTTTCGTTCAGCAAAGGACACCGGACACGTTCAGATGCCAAATTCTCGAGAATGTCACGCTGGTTGCCGCCGCTGCGCAATGCCTGATGCGCTTTTCGCTTGATCTGATGAATACGGCGATCTACCTTGTTGGCTTTTTGCAGGATTCTATCTTTATCCGGCCCATGGAATTTTTTATTAAACTGATCGTTTAGATAGATGGCCTCTATCAATGTCAAATCGAACAAGGCATGACAGCAATCCGAACAAGCGGTTTGACAGGTGACGCATTCCGGATATTCTTGTGCCATCCGCTCAAAAACCGCGTCCGCGGTCTTTACCAGGGCTAGATACTTTTTGAAATACGATCCATAATCAACTGCCATGTGAAAATTCCTTTAGCTTCTCTTTTTCATAAATTCAGATTCTCCCCGGGCAATTGTTTCACGTGAAACATTACTTGCCGATGCAAAATCGACTGAAAATCTGATCCACAACATCCTCTCTGACATTAATACCAATGACTTCACCGAGTCTGTCAAGGGCTTGCTGGACGTCGATGGCGATCAATTCGTAGGGTCTGTTTTCTCGGAGTCCTTGGATTGCTTTGGATACCGCTTCCAGGCTTTCAACCAGGGCCTGTTTGTGCCTGATATTGGGGATAATCAGGGTTTCGGGGTCATATTCAAAATCATTTAAGACAAGGGTTTCGATGCTGTCTTTAAGGTGGGAGATGCCGATATCGTGGAGAGCCGATATTCGCACACGGGGTGTTGCGCCCCAGGGATTCGGCACATCAAACCCGGTATCATCCTCTATTAAATCAATTTTATTGACGACAATAATCATTTTCCGTTTTTGATATGTACGGTAAATCATCCTGTCCGCCGGTGTCAGCGATTGGCTGCAATCAACCATAAACAAGATCAAATCGGATTTTTCGATGGATTCATGCGCCTTGTTGATTCCCATGACTTCGATGGGGTCCCGGGTTTCGTGCAAGCCGGCCGTATCCATTATTAGAATCGGAATTCCCTGAATACTGAAAGTTTCTTCAATGACATCGCGGGTGGTCCCCGGTATCGAAGCCACAATTGCGCGATCTTTTTGCACCAACCGGTTCAAAAGACTTGATTTGCCGACATTCGGCCGACCGACGATCGCCAGTCTAAGCCCGTCCCTTAGCATGGTGGCCGAATCACACTGTTTAATCAGTCCGTCTAAAGGTTGGCGGACGTGTTTTTCAAGTACCTGAATCGTTTTATCCGCCGCCGGCCTTTCTGATATGTCTTCGGGAAAATCAATGCCGGCCTCGATTTCAGTGAGAATTTCCAGCAGTCGGCTTCTCATGGTCTCGATACCGACTTTCATCTGTCCATTTAACTGGGAAGCGGCAATCTTCAGCGCCGTCTTGGTTTTTGCATTGATGACATCAATGACGGCTTCGGCTTGGGTGAGGTCGATGCGTCCATTTATAAAAGCCCTTTTGGTAAACTCTCCGGGGTCCGCCAAACGGGCACCTTGCCTGAGTACCAGCTCCATGATCGACCGCAGTCCGACCGAGCCAGAGTGGGCCTGGATTTCGACGACATCTTCCCGGGTATACGTCCGGGGAGCCTTCATCAGGGTCACCAATACTTCGTCAATTGTCTTTCCGGTATCCGGGTCGGTGACATGCCCGTAATAAAGCCGGCGCGACTTCAGAGATAACCGGGCTCCTCTTTTATGGGGCGGGTGGTGCTCCTTTCGGTGGGATGGGGTTGAGTTGGCCTTGCGAAAGACCGCGCTGACAATTGGCAATGCGTTGGCGCCCGATATTTTTATCACTCCAATCCCACCGCTTCCCGGTGGCGTCGCGATGGCGGCGATAGTGTGATTTTCCACTCCAAGCATGGGAAGTTACCCGTTGTTCGGTTGCCGCTCTCGCCGGTTGCCGGAATTTTTTTTGGGAAAAATCATGAGTTTCCTTAAATATCCATCTCCAATACTTTGGGTCCGGACCGCTTTGTCATTTTTCAAGGCCAGGTGAACGATTCTGCGGTCGTGAGCATTCATTTGCCCGACGGCTACGGGCTTGCCGATACGTTTACATTTCTCTGCTAAACGCGCTGCCTGGCGCTGCAAATTGGTGCGTCTATTCTCAATATAACCTCCAATGTCAACTTCGACGCGGATTCGATGCTGGTTGCGCGTATTGATGATTTTTTCAACAATCGACTGGATCGCTTCAAGGGTTTGACCGTGCTTGCCGATAAGAACCGCTTTATTCCCGCCGACCACGTTAAATAGCAGCCGGTCGGGGGCGTCTTCCACCCTGATTTCGGCATCTGAAGTAATGGCGTCAACGATGCGCTGGAGAACATTTTTGCCTAGCTCGAGGGGATCATCGGGAAAGGTGTGAAGCTGAGTCTTGTCAAGCGTGTCCCGCAGGAGGGCGGTTGCCTTGCTGTCCAGATCTCTATCAGAATGATTTTCGGGCTCAGCGAACGCTGAATTCCGGTCGGAAAACGTCTCGGGGATTGTCACCCGGATGCGTGCTTTTTTCACCCCGGCCAATCCGAAAATACCCGTAGAACCGTAGGATATGACTTCGTATTCAAGCGTGTGCCGGGGAATTTTCAGCTTGGCACAGGCTTTGTCGACGGCCTTTTCAATGTTTTTTCCTTCAACTTCAATAAAAGGCGGCATATACATCCTCCATGATCAAGCGAGCTTTTTGGTAATATAGTATTGCTGAAAAATTGACACAAGATTATTGACAAGCCAGTACAAAACCAGACCGGACGAAAAATTGATAAAAATAACCGTAAATATAATCGGCATCAACATCATCATTTTCGCCTGGGTGGGATCGCCCATCGGAGGGGACATTTTTTGCTGCAGCAACATGGACGCTCCCATGATGAGTGTGAGTACCGGGATGCCATAGGGCGGTTCCATCAACGGTATCGAAAAACCGAACCGAAAAAGCCTATCCGGGGCCGAAAGGTCGTTGATCCACAAGAAAAAAGGAGCGTGCCGCAGTTCAATTGCGCCATAAAGCATACGGTACAAGGCAATAAATACCGGTATTTGAACCAGCATCGGCAGACAGCCGCCTAGCGGGTTGATCTTGTACGTTCGGTACAATGCCATGGTTTCCTCGTTTATCTTTTTGCGGTCGTTCTTATGTTTTTCTCGAATATCCTTGATCAGCGGCTGAAGCTTTTTCATCTCACTCATGGATTTATAGCTTTTTGATCCCAGGGGCCAAAGAAGGATTTTGGTTAGCAGGGTCAATATGATGATGGCCACACCGTAGTTGGGTATGAAGTGGTCGTATAGAAAATTCATCAGCCATAAACAGGGTTTGGCCAGCAAATCAAACCAGCCGAACTCGATAACATGGTCAAGATCATTGTCGAATCGGCTCAGGATTTTGGTGCTCTTGGGACCAAGGTAAAGCTGATATGCAAACAGTCGTTGGGTCCCCGGATTAAAAACACTTGCGGGCAATAGATATTGCGCTTGCAAAAAGTCGTTGTCTTTGAGGATGAGACGCATCGTTGCATCGACGGTTTTTTGGGGAATGATGCTGGACAGAAAATAACGATCCTGAACAGCAATCCATTTCAGGTCGCCGCTGTATTCGTTCTTGTTCTTAATCTTCTTTAGTTTTATCTGCTCCACATGACCATCGATATAGGCACTCGGACCCTGGAAGCCAATGACTGACCTTTTCTCCGAAAAAGATTTGGTTAACGTGAGCGCTGGATTATCGGTGAATGCGACCGATGACCCATTTTTGACTGCCACCTGAAGTCCGATTAAATAGGTTTCGGGGGAGAAAACAAATCGCTTCTCCACCACGATTCCCTGGTCCGATACCCAGGATAACGGTACTTCAACAGGTTTGCCTGAAACTGAAATGTGATCACCGGCGGCCTGGGTTGAAAAAACTGCCGTATTTAAATCGGGTAAGAATTGATTGTCAAAACTTAGCTGGATTGTACCGTTGGCGGCACCAGCCGATACGAGCTCTTTCTTGGGAGAATCCCGACCGACGCGTTCCCGATAGTTTTTCAGTATGTAGCTTTTAAAGACCGCTCCGCGGGTGGATATTTTCACCGAATACAACGGGGTATCTACCGTAATGGTCCGGGTGATTTGATCGGGTGTTTTGGGTGGCGTCTGAACCACCGGTGCCCCGGCGACCACATCCGTGTCTTTTTCTCCGACATGGGGTTGTTCTTTTGTGGTGACCGGCCCGGCGGTCCGGTCTTTCTGGGCGGGCTTGGGAGGTGGCGGTTGCGGTGCAAAGAAGTACATCCAAACAAATAATACGAAAACAGAAAGTACGATGGCAAGAATTAGTCGACGTGGTTCCATTATAGTCCCCCAACGCTGCAGCGTAAAAAAGATATTAATCCACTTCGGTATTGTATTCAGCTAAAATCGACGCCATAAACGCCCGGGGGGATTTGACAGGGATTGATCGAGAAGGGTCAAAAAAATGACTTTTTGATTTCGAACCCTTGCGTAAAAGTGGCCTTACGGCACGGGATCAAAACCACCCGGATGTAGCGGATGGCACCGCAACAGGCGCTTTAACGCAAGAGATATTCCTTTAGGCAGACCGTAGCGCTTAATCGACTGATAAGCATACTCAGAACACGACGGATAAAATCGACAGGTAGGACCCAGGATGGGTGAAAGGACCCACTGATATGCCCGGATAAATAGCAGGGCGGGTATTTTTAATTTTTCCCTAATGCTCATGAATTCTGGAAATACTGTTAAAAAGGTCATCCAGGGATGCAAATATACGATCAGACGGAAGCCCAACGGCTTCTTTTTTAGCGATGATATTGATATCCCAGTTCCCCTTTAGGCGATGTCTGTTTAGCCGAAAGTATTCGCGAGAAAGTCTTTTGATGCGGTTTCGCTTTACCGAAGAACCAACTTTTTTGGTCACCGTAACACCAAGACGCGATCTATCCCCTTGACCGTGGGAGAAAGTAAAAATAAAATATCGATTTTGCAGCTTCTTTCCAGCCTTTGACAAATGAATGAATTCTGATCGCTTTAATACCCTGTCTGCCTTGGTAAAGGAAAAATATCCCAAATAGTTAAATCCCCCTTTATGTATACCGTTATAGTTTTTAGTTTCCGCTGGTGTCGTTTCCCGTGCAGATCCTTATTATTTGTCTGGTGGGTCCGCGGCAAAGCCTTGGGCGTGCCCTCGACCGTGTGATTTCGAAACAACGGATTCAGCCCGCCAAACGTTTTCTCCCCCTGGCCCTGCGCCGCCTTATGATCCTGCGGCCCGCCTTGGTGGACATCCGATGAAGGAATCCGTGCCTTCTGGCCCGTTTTATTCTGCTGGGCTGAAATGTTCTTTTCATGGTGCCAAGCCCCTTGTCTGAAAGCTGTCTGGTAGCTCCGGTGAACGGAATTGCGCTTGCAATGCCGAGGTGTCTGAATGCAGCCACCCAAATCTTGCAAGTTAAGCATAACACACACGGCATGTCAAGGGCATATTCTAAAATCTATCACCGCGGCCCTGCTATTCTTTGATACTCTCAAAAATGTCAAATTCCTCAAGGTGATAACTCGGTTTTGGATATATTTCAATCTGTTTTTCAATTTTAGCTTCGAGCCTGCTGATCAGGTGATTTTCCTCTCCGTGCAAAAGTTCGGCAATTTCAGGATTAACTTCTATGGTCAGCCCCCCTCCCATTATGCTGCTGTATTCGCGCATAATTTCACGATAAATGTTAAAACAGATGGATTGCTTGGAAATCAAATACCCCTCGCCATCACAATAGAAACATGGCTCGCACATGATCCGGGTAAGGGGTCTTTTGTTTCGTTTGCGGGTCATTTGAATGAGACCAATTTCTGATATGGGCAAAATATTTGTTTTACTTCTGTCTTTATTCAAGGCCTCCTTGAATTCGTTAAACACCTTTTCCTGATTGGATTTCTTTATCATATCGATAAAATCGATGATGATGATACCCCCGATATCCCGCAGTCGTATTTGATAGGCAATTTCTTTCACGGCTTCAAGGTTGGTTTTTAGAATTGTCTCCTCCAAATTATGCTTGCCGACATACCGACCGGTATTGACATCGATGGCAACAAGTGCTTCGGTATGTTCGATCACAATGTAGCCGCCGGATTTAAGCCACACCTTTCTTTTGATTGCCCGGGATATATCGCCTTCCAAATTATAGGCGTCGAATATGGGCTCCGGGCCCTCGTACAATTCCACATTGTCTTTAAGGTTGGGCATATAGGTATCCAGAAAGGATAAGATTTCCTCGTAGCGGAGGCGGGAATCGATAACCAAACTTTCGGCTTCATGAAGTAAAAGATCCCGCACAGCGCGAATGCTGACATTAAGCTCCCGGTGCAAAGACGAGGGTACCGGGGCGTTCTTAAATTTTTGTTGAATATTTTCCCACAGGTTGTTGAGAAAATTCATTTCAGAGGCAAGTTTTTCTTCCCGGATACCCTCTGCCGCTGTTCTGACGATGTAACCGAAATTTTCCGCCCGCAGCGCGTAGACAATATTTTTTAACCGGGTCTTTTCAATGGGATCTTCGATCCGCCTTGAAATTCCAACGTGGTTGGATGTCGGCATCAGCACCAGAAATCGACCGGGAAGAGATATGGCAGAAGTTACCCGCGCCCCCTTTGTTCCGATGGGAGATTTGGCGACTTGCACCATCATTTCCTGATCTTCGGTGATGAGCTCCTCAATTTGGCAATGTTGATTTAAGAAGGAGAAAGAAACATCGTTGTCTTCGGGGTCCCTCTCCTCATCGTCGGGTTCTTCATCTGAAAAAAGCAAGTGTTCGAATTCTTTGGCCTGGTTGCAGGCCACATCATCGACATAGATAAAGGCGGCTTGATTCAGACCGATGTTAACGAAAGCGGCCTGAATACCGGGCAGTACCCGCTGAACCCGACCCTTATAAATATTGCCGGTAATATCGGAATCATCGCCGCGCTCCACGAACAATTCCACAATATTTCCATCTTCCAAAAGGGCCACACGGGTCTCATGTGACGTTTCATTGATGACAAGTTTTCGATACATTTATATTTGTCGGATATCTTAGTAAACTTGCGCGACGCTGCGTATTAAAAAAGAAAAGCCGCCGACCGTTCTGCGAAACCCTGATATGGTAAATTTATACAATATGAGGCGTATAACAAGCAAGAAGTTTAAGGACCGGATTTGACAATTCTGGCACGTCGTATCTGGTCGTCCGAATATTGGAAAACGAAGCGTAATGTCTCTTGGGGTCTTAGGGTGGTGCCCGAATCTGTTTTCAAATTCATTCTTAGATGCTTCGGTGATACAATTTCGAGGTTCAATACAAGGGCCCGAAGGTCAATGCTCTTTGGCGTGCCCCTGCGGCTTGTTCGCGTAATAGTAAATTCGGGGCATTGCAGAAAACGATTCACAGCTTCGAAATCAAAAAATCCGTGTTCAATAAAAACATCATATGCCGTTGTCGCTTTGGAACCTCTTTTAGTGCGGGGTGATGCCGGCCGACAATCGAGGACATTGAGACCGGCGGGAAGATGACGGTTCAATCCGTCAATGATGGATTGCCGGCGGACATCTTTGGCGACGGAAACATACATAATTTCACCCGTGCTTTCAATTCCGACCGGCAGCGGGTCCTCGAAAGAAACTCGGGGTTTTGGATGATAACCTTCGGAATATTTCAACCGAATTTCGGCCCGTCGCAAGGCGCGTAAAAATATATTGACCATTTCCAGGTGGCCGAAGTATTTTGCCTGATCCCTTTTCGCATAAATAATTTTATAGCGCGCATAGTCCGATCGGTAATTGTGCCGGGGTTTTTTCCGATAATCCGACAGCCTTTCACAAGCTCGAAACACCTCGGGAGCCACAGATTCAAAATCGCAAACACCACAGCGGTTGCAATCGGCATCCCGACAGTCCCGGGTTCGTTCGCATCTCAACGCTCGCGCCCACTCCCGCCTTAAGAAACTCTTTTCGACCTTTGTATGGATATGATCCCAAGGCAGGGGTTCAAAAACATCCCTGACCCGTGTGGTAAAAAAATCGATGTCCACACCGACATCCGTGCAGGCCGACATCCAGCTGTCGAAACGAAATCTGTCGCTCCAGCCGTCGAATTTACAGCCTTTATCATAAGCGGCCACAAGCAACCTGGATAATCTTCGATCTCCCCGGGACCATAACCCTTCGAGAAGACTGACTCGCGGATCCTGCCATTTTACATGAATGCCGGGCAGGTTCAGATGGTGTCTGACCCACTCGAGCTTTTGACGAGATTCCATCAAAGAATGTTGGGGGACCCACTGAAAAGGGGTGTGGGGTTTGGGTATGAAAGTGGCCAGACTGACATTTATCTTTGCCCTGTGGTTTCGGGGATTCCGCAATTTCCGAAGATCTTTTACCAAATCAACCATCGCACGCAGATCGTTTTGGGTCTCGGAGGGAAGTCCGATCATAAAATAGAGTTTGATGACCTGCCAGCCGAGGTCGAAGGCATTTTTTACCGTATCCTGAATGTCCGCCGCGGTTATATTTTTGTTGATTGTATCCCGCAATCTCTGGCTGCCCGCCTCCGGTGCAATGGTAAATCCGGTTTTTCTCACTTTCTTGATCAGTTTCATAAGTTCTGCGGATAACGTACCGGCGCGCAGGGACGGCAGCGATACGGCGATTCGGTTTGCCTGACAACGGGCCATGAGAGAGGCCAGCAACGGCGCAATACATTCATAATCTCCGGTGCTTAAAGACAACAGTGAGATATCCTCGTACCCGGTAGCCGCCAGAGATTGCTCCGAAAGTTTAATCAGTGTCTTCATCGACCGTTCGCGCACAGGGCGATAGATCATTCCGGCTTGGCAGAAACGACATCCACGCGTGCAACCCCTTGATATTTCCAATCGCAATCGATCGTGAATTGGCTTTCCGAAGGGAACGACCGGTGCGTCCGGAAACGGCGCCTGATCGAGCCTGCTGGCGATGGCCCGCAGCACCCGGGTGTAATTTGAAAATCGCGGTTTAACCGTCTGAAACCCAGCTCCGTTCATTCGCGTCTCAAAAAAGGCGGGGATATAGACGCCTGGCAGCTCGGACCATTGCTTTAGAAGGGTTTCTTTATCATTGTCGCCGTCTTTGCGCCATTGGAGCCAGACATCGGACATTTCCAGAATGACGTCCTCTCCATCACCAATCACCATCGCATCGAACACGTCGGCCACGGGTTCAGGATTACAGGTACATGATCCACCGGCAATGATCAATGGATGGGCGTTGTTCCTCTGGGACGCGTAAAACGGTATCTTTGACAGATCCAGAATGTTCAATATATTGGTATAATTCAGCTCATACAGAAGACTGAAACCGACTATATCAAACTCCCGCAACGGCAATTGAGATTCCAATGACACAAGGGGGTGATTGGCTGAGCGAAGTCTGGCTTCCATGTCCAGTCCGGGTGCAAATACCCTCTCGGCGGCAATCTCTTTGCGCCGGTTGAGCACGTGATAAAGAATTGAAAGGCCAAAATGCGATGTTCCAATTTCATATAAATCCGGAAATGCTAAAGCGATATGGAGCCGAACCGCTGCAGGATCTTTTTTTATCGTATTTATTTCGGTCCCCAGGTACCGGCTCGGTTGCTCGACGAAAGGCAAGATGTCTTGAATGGAATCTTTTCTCATGCTAAATATACTACGAAAAAAATGTGTTTCTTCACGGAGACGACAAAAAAACCGAGAATTATTCCAATGCCAAAAAGTGTCTCACAATACAACAAAAAGCGGTCAACGGGCTGTCGACCAAATCACCTCGGGCGGTCACTAAAACGTTTTTGCCCGATCATTATAACCGTGGGCCTCGTGTTGTGGTTGTTCTGGCCGGCTTCGGGCATCTCACACCCCCGTGAGACCGCCGTTGTCAAGGCGGTTCGCAAAGTCAGTCCGGCAGTGGTAAACATAAGCTCGGAGTACTCGGTTCGCAAGCGCATTAACCCCTTCTCCGGTTTTGGCATGGATGAATTCTTCGATTCATTTTTCAGAGACTTTTTTGACCCCAACCTGGAACGCGAAACCAAAAGAGCCAGTCTGGGATCCGGCGTCATCATAGATGGAAAAAGAGGTTTAATCATAACCAACGCGCATGTCATTGCCAATACCGGAATCATAAAAGTTGTTCTGAAGGACGAGCGCGAATATGAGGCGCAGATTGTCGGGGCAGATCCGGAATTTGATCTCGCGGTTCTGCGAATCAAAACCGATGATCTTCTTCCGGCGATTCAAATGGGCAGCAGCGATGATCTGATGATCGGAGAAACCGTCATCGCCATCGGCAATCCCTTCGGATTTTCACACACGGTCACCACCGGCGTCATCAGCGCCCTCAACCGCAGCATCCGGACCGAGGATCGGGTATATCATAAATTCATTCAAATCGATGCCTCCATCAACCCCGGCAACAGTGGCGGCCCGCTTTTGAATATTAACGGTGAACTTATTGGAATAAATACAGCCATCTATGCCAAAGCACAGGGAATCGGCTTCGCGATTCCGATTAGCAAAGCCCAAAAAATTATTTCCGATCTGATCGAATACGGAGAAGTGATCCAGGCCTGGATCGGGATTACCGTGCAAAATCTCGATGCCCGCCTGGCTCACTATATGAAGGTGCCGGGTAAAAAGGGGGTCCTGGTCAAAGCCGTCGAATCAGCGGGTCCGGCTCACAAAGCGGGTATTCAAGAGGGGGATATTATCCTCTCGATTGACAATCGAAAAATCCTCTCCCGCGATGACTACCAGTCCGCAATGCGTGGTTTCGCGGCCGGAGACTACCTTCAGGTAAAACTCTGGCGCAAAGATCATCATCACCTCGTCGGGGTGACCGCCAGGGTTTTTCCCATGGAGCTGGCAGCGGAGCTGGCCTATACGCTTTTGGGGGTAAAGGTGGACAACTTGACATATCAAAATCGCAATCGCTTCGGTGCTTCGGCAAGAGAGGGGGTCATCATATCCCATCTCCGCCCCAAATCATATTTGTCTCGCATCGGCGCGAGATCCGGCGATGTCATCCGGCAGATCGACGAATTTAACATACGCAGTATTGAAGATTTCAAACAGGCTGTCGTCAAATACCGCCACAAAAAAACCGTGATCATTTTGCTGCAACGCGGCGATCAGGGATATTATATTACCGTCGAAATGAGCTGATCGATAATACATTAGCGGGGCCGAGGATTCAATCCTTTCCGCGCCGAATCCGGGCGGACTTTATCCCCACGCGGTTGCACGAATACCGTATAAAACCTCGACAGGGATGGCATAATGGAGCGCACAAAAATTATCAAACTGTTGCAATCAGACAGCCCTTCGGAAAAAGTCCTGGTAAAAGGTTGGGTCAGGACTCGACGGGATGCCAAAGGTTTTTCTTTTATTGAAATCAACGACGGATCCTGTCTTAAAAACCTTCAGGTCATCGCAGACGCAAAACTGGCTAATTACGAAGAAATTAAAAAACTCGCCACAGGGTCGGCGGTATCCGTTGCGGGAAAATTAACCGAATCTCAGGGTACCGGTCAGACATGGGAAGTTCAGGCCGAAACCGTTTCCATCATCAGCCCGGCACCCGAAAGCTACCCGTTGCAAAAAAAACGTCACACTGACGAATATTTGAGAACCATCGCCCACTTGAGACCGCGCACCAATAAATATGGCGCTGTGTTTCGCGTAAGGTCCGAACTTGCCTTTGCCATTCATAAATTTTTCAGAGATCGCGAATTCAAATATATTCATACACCCATCATCACCGCTTCTGATTGTGAAGGCGCCGGTGAAATGTTTCGGGTAACCACCCTGGATATGAATCGGGTACCCCGACACGATGGAAAGACCGACTATCTGAAGGATTTTTTTGGCCGGGAGGCGAATCTCACGGTCTCCGGCCAATTATCCGCCGAAATGTTCGCGTTGGCGCTGGGGGACGTTTACACCTTTGGACCGACGTTCCGGGCTGAAAATTCAAATACCCGCCGGCATGCGGCCGAGTTCTGGATGGTGGAGCCCGAAATGGCTTTTTGCAATCTCCAGTGTAACATGGATCTTGCCGAGGAATTTGTAAAATACATCATTTCTTTTGTAATGGAATCCTGCAAAGAGGACCTCGAACTTTTTACAAGATTTGTGGATAAGCGTCTGCGATCGACCCTGGAAAACACGGCGTTCTCGGATTACCTCAGATTGACATATGCAGAAGCGGTGGACATTTTGAAAACATCCGGCAAGGATTTTGAATATGACATATCTTTCGGCAAAGATCTGCAGTCCGAACATGAGCGGTTTTTAACGGAACACGTTTTTAAAAAACCGGTTATCGTCTACGATTTCCCCAAAGAAATAAAGCCATTTTACATGCGGCTCAACGATGACCAGAAGACCGTGGCGGCCATGGATGTCCTGGTGCCCAGTATCGGTGAAATAATCGGCGGCAGTCAGCGCGAAGAGCGATTAGATGTGTTGGGGGCCCGGATGGATGCGCTGGGATTGAAAAAAGAAGATTACTGGTGGTATATTGATGCCCGCAAATATGGATCGGTCGAGCACAGTGGCTTTGGTCTTGGATTTGAGCGTCTGCTCATGTTGGTGACCGGCGTCAGAAATATCCGGGATGTCATTCCCTTTCCCAGAACGCCAAACAATATCGAATTTTGAAATCGGACTCACTCCCTCATACAGCGCAACTTTGCCAGCTCCTCGGCATATCCGTAAAGATGCAGCCCCTTGCTTTCGACAATCATCTCACCGTCTTTTACGCCGATTGCGGCGGCCATATATTCTTTGAGGTTCTGAATCCCGGCGAGATTGGCGGGAAGCCCGCCCCATAAATCCCAGGAACGAAAGTACACGCAGAAATGAAGGCTGCCGTCCTGAATACGCGTGTCAATGGAACGCAGACACGGGGGGTCGATGAGGGTTATATCCGTGGGGTGGGCGACTTGTAAAACCATCTGGTTGTTGCGTTGGCCGTATTTTTTGTAGGTGTCGATGACCCATTCTATCTGATTGAGAAAAAGATGACCGTCTTCTTCGAATACAATTTTGCCGTCAAGCTGCCGCTTGTCGATGATTTCAGTGTTGCCCGTTTGCCACCACGCCAGTTTATCACCGTCAATGACTGATTGGGTCAAGCGCTCACCATACGTATAAGACTCCCCGGGTTGCTTTTGACCGCTCATTAGATACTCGATATAGGATCTTTCGTAACCCTCACCGCCGTAAATATAGGCGTCTTCCACCGGGTTGGGAATCCCGCAGGCCGGCGGGATGTCCGGCAATAACGGTTGTGTATAGGGATGATTTACATGACCGATAAAATAATCGTATTCGAGCCGTGTTTGTCCGGCGTAGCTGCCGCGATCAATCTTAAATCGACGGCCGTTATCCAGTATATCGTGAACCGCCTGAAACCATAAATCCGGAAGATCCCGGGCTGTTATCATGTGTATCTTCATAAGACCTCTAACTAGATGTCAAGCATGCTGACTTCCAGAGCATTATTCTGAATAAACTCCCTTCGGGGTTCAACTTCCTCACCCATGAGAATCGTAAAAATTTCATCGGTGTCGACGACATCCTCAACCTTGACTTTGAGCAGGTTTCTCTTTTCAGGATTCATGGTCGTTTCCCACAGTTGATCAGGATTCATTTCACCCAAACCTTTGTATCGCTGGACGACGAGCCCTTTTTTTCCCTCATCGATGAAATATTTCAGCAGGCTGTTTTTGTCTCGGATAATCACTGAATCCGTCTCATCGGCTTGGTCCTCAACCGTGAAGGGGGGTTTATCATATTTGAGAATCTTTTTGCCGGTAACAAAGAGGCTTTGGAAATCCTTGGAATAGATCAATCCCCGCCCGATGGTAATCGTTTTTATCTCTTTGCCCGCGGTATCCTGAAAAACTCTCTCTTGCTGAACTTCGGGAGACGGGGTGACAAGCATTTCGTAGACGTTTCGCTCGTCGTTCCAGCAGGGCTCGCCCACGTGATATCCCTTCTGTGTCAGGGATTGCCCCAGGCGATCCATTTTATCCCTATCCTGCAAAAACCGCTTGTCCTCTACACCCTGTTTGAGGAGCAATTCCGTAAATTCTGAATAGATACCCCTTCTTTCCAACTTGGACATTATGGCGCAATATTCTGAAAGATTGCCTACGAAAAGATAGAGGTTATGCCCACTTAATCCTACACCCTTATCGGCAATGCCAAGGATTTTATTCTCACAAACCCTTTTGAGAATGTAATCATTTAATTGGGTCTCCGAGTTAAGGTATAATTCCTTCTTGCCTTTTCCGACTTTCAGCAAGGGCGGCTGGGCAATGTAAAGATACCCCTTTTCGATCAATTCCGGCAATTGTCGATAAAAAAAGGTGAGTAAAAGTGTTCTAATGTGCGAACCATCAACATCAGCATCCGTCATAATGATGACTTTGTGATATTTGATATTGTCAATATTATATTCTTCCTTGCCGACGCCCGTGCCCAGCGCCGTGATGATATTTTTTATCTCCTCGCTGTGTAATATTTTATCAAAACGAGCCTTTTCAACATTTAGAATCTTTCCCTTGAGGGGCAAAATCGCCTGAAACGTCCTGTCTCTGGCTTGTTTGGCGCTGCCGCCGGCGGAATCACCTTCAACCAGAAAAAGCTCTCTTATGGCCGGATCCGGATTCTGACACTCGGCAAGTTTACCGGGAAGTGTTGCATCGACCAGAGCTCCTTTGCTTCTGGCAATATCCCTGGCTCGTTTAGCCGCATCGCGCGCTCTGGCGGCATCAACGCCTTTGGCGATGATTTTCTTGGCAACTGCCGGGTTTTCCTCAAAAAATGTGCTCAATTTTTCGTTTACAAGAGATTCCACCAAGCCTTTGACTTCACTGTTGCCGAGTTTTGTCTTGGTTTGACCCTCAAACTGGGGCGCCTTTATTCGGACACTAATGATTGCGGTCAGCCCCTCCCGGACATCATCTCCGGTTATCTTGGCTTGCAGGTTCTTGGGTAAAGTTCCATTGGTTGCATACTGGTTAATTGTTCGTGTTAGCGCTGTCTTAAACCCGATCAGATGAAAGCCGCCTTCGGTCGTATGAATATTGTTGGCAAATGAGAATATCTTTTCGACAAAGGTATTGTTGTATTGAATCGCGACATCTATCTGAACCTCGTTGTTTACCCCCTCAATGACAATGGGTTTATGTAAATGGGAATGCCTGCGGTTAAGATACTCGACAAACTGTTTGATGCCACCCCTATAGAAAAATTCATCTTTTTTATCTGAGCGTTCATCTTCAACCGTTATTTTCAGTCCTTTGTTTAAAAATGCCAGCTCTCTTAGCCGGCGAACAAGAATTTCATAACTGAAGGCGACCGTATTGAAAATCTCATCGTCAGGATAAAAGTGGACTTTCGTGCCGCGTTTCTTGCCCTTTTTGATTACCTTTAATTCACTGGTCTTGACGCCCCTCTCGTAGGTTTGATGGTAGACCTTTCCGCCGGAATATATTTCCACTTCAAGAAATTTTGAAAGTGCGTTGACCACGGAGACCCCTACACCATGAAGCCCCCCTGAGACCTTATAGGAATGATCGTCAAATTTTCCACCGGCATGGAGTTTGCACATTACAACTTCCACCGCGGGAACATTTTCTGTTTTATGAATACCGACAGGTATGCCGCGGCCATTGTCTTCGACACTAATGCTGTTGTCCGTGTGAATCGTTACCTTTATCTTGTCGCAGCATCCAGCCATAGCCTCGTCAACACTGTTGTCCACCACTTCATAGACAAGATGGTGCAGTCCAGCCGAGTCGACATTGCCGATATACATTGCGGGTCTTTTCCTGACGGCCTCTAGACCCTCTAAGATTTTTATGTTGTCTTCGTTGTACGTACTGATGTTTTGATTCATATTCTCATCGGCATAATCACGGTTAAATACGTTTTATCATCCACCCCTTCGATAAGACAGGGTTTTTCTTCACTCGCCAGGCTCAACAAAACCTGATCACCTTCAATCACACCTATGGTTTCAATGAAATATCTCGGGTTAAAGGCGACCTGGATCGGGTTACCGTTATACTCTATTTCCATCGTTTCTTTCGATTCTCCAATATCGGGATTTGCTGAAGTTATCGTAAGTTGTTCATTGGTGAAATTAAAAACCACGCTCCGGTAATCTTCCGAAGCTAAAATGGACATTCTTTTCAGCATCATTTGAAATAACTGTTTTTCCAGCAGGATACCGTGGTGGGCCTCCCCCTTCTGTATAATGTCGTCATATTCGGGAAACTCACCTTCGAGAAGCCGAATGATAATGGTCTCATCGTCTTTTTGAATAATACAATTATTTTCTTTAACTCCGACACGAACAAAACCCTCTTGTTCAAGGAATTTACCGACTTCATGGAGTCCTTTTTTGGGAATTAAAAAACCTTCATGGATTGGCAATTCAAAATTTTTTTCAAAGACATGATCAACGGTTGACAATCTGCTACCGTCGGTTGACGTCATGCGGAAAATTTTGAGATCCTCTTTTTCGATGTTTTCCGCAAAGATACCGACAATATGGGCGCGTCGATCATCAACGGCCCCGCTGATGATGACCGTTTTTTCAATCATTTTTCGCAGCGCTGTAGCATCGATTTCAAAAAATTGCACATCTGTAATTTGGGGGATTTCAGGAAAATCATCCGGGTTCATACCGACCAGGTGATATTCGACATTTTGATTGCTGATTTGAATCCAGTGATTCTCGACTTCGTGGATTCGGATTTTTTCACTCGGAAATTCCCTGACGATTTCATATAATTTTCTTGCATTTATGGCCACCGCGCCTTCGGATTCAGTGCTGGCTGAATACAGCCCTTCATACCCGGTTTCAAGATCTGTGGCCGAAATCCGTACCCCTGTGCCTGTAGCTGTTATAAGCACATTGGTGGTGATGGCAAGATTGGTTTTGCGGCCGGTTATCCCCTGAATCTTTGATAATACCCCCAGAATAAGATGCTTATTAATTGTAAACTTCATAATTTAATCCTTACTATTAATGTATTTATTGTTTTAATAATAGATAGTATGGATTGTTTATATGTTGAAATAATTATATGTTATTGATATTGTTTATTATAAATTCGATTCAGCAATACAGGGACATACCCGACGACGCTGTTGAATACATGTGTTGTTAAACAAAAATTATTTTGTTGTTAATAACAATTCACTTATCAACAAAAATTCAATATATAAAATAATTATTCTCGCATACCTTTCCAGAATGAACGGTGCATAAAAAACCGCTTGCATCAAATTCACGGTGGGGTAGAATTGCGATTCGCCAGCAATATCAATATATTGTATACATGCAGGATCATTTAAGTATATATAGCGTAATTACCCCCGGGTTACAAGGAAATTCTTCTATCAAACTGAAAACAGATGTGCTTGCTGTAAATTAACGATTAGTCCATGAGATTCATTGCAGATTTTCATATTCATTCTAAATTTTCAAGGGCGACCGCCAAGGATCTCGATCTGGAAAATTTGCATGTGGCAGCCCAAAAAAAAGGTATCACCGTCATCGGAACCGGCGATTTTACCCACCCGGCTTGGTTTTCTGACATCAAGCAAAAACTTGTGGCTGCCGAAGAAGGTCTTTTTAAACTAAGAGACGGCCTTCGTCATCGCTGTGACCGACAGGTTTCACGTTCCTGCCGCAGCACGGTTCGCTTTATTTTTGTTACCGAAATCAGCAACATTTATAAAAAAAACGGCAAAACGCGAAAGATTCACAACCTCATATTCCTGCCCGATATGGAATCGGTGGAAAACTTCAACAAGTCCCTCGAAAAAATCGGAAATATTCAATCGGACGGAAGACCCATACTCGGACTGGATGCCAAAAATTTACTTGAAATCGTATTGGAAACCTCGCCCGATGGTTATTTAATTCCCGCCCATATCTGGACGCCCTGGTTTTCTATTCTCGGCTCTAAATCCGGCTTCGATGCACTTGAAGAGTGCTTTGAAGATCTGACTCCCCATATTTTTGCCGTAGAGACGGGGCTTTCCTCTGATCCTGCAATGAACTGGCGCATTTCCGGATTGGATGGCCTCACCCTGATATCTAATTCCGATGCCCACTCTCCCGCGAAACTCGGCCGAGAAGCCAACTTATTAAATACCGAGCTTTCTTATGCTGCGATCAAATCCGCCATTAATACAGGTGATCCGGAACGCTTTCTGGGTACCTTTGAATTTTATCCTGAGGAGGGCAAGTATCATTTAGACGGTCATCGGAAGTGTAATGTTAGGCTGCGGCCCCAGGGGACAATCGAAAATGGCGGAATTTGCCCCGTGTGCGCAAAACCGCTGACACTTGGCGTGTTGTATCGGGTTGAGGCGTTGGCGGATCGACCCGCAGGTGTCAAACCTGCCAAATTCCATCCATTTTACAATATTATCCCCTTGGATGAAGTGCTATCCGAGGTTTTAATGGTGGGACCCGGATCAAAAAAAGTCCGCGAAAAACTCACCGAACTCATTGAGAAATTCGGATCGGAGTTCAAGATTCTCCATGTTCTTGAACCCCGACAACTCGAAAATTCAGGTGTTCCGTTATTGGCAGAGGCCATCAGACGGATGCGCCGCGGAAAAATAGAACTATCGCCCGGTTATGATGGAAAATTCGGTAAGATAAAAATTTTTAGCCCGACTGAACGAGAGTCTCTTTTAGGTCAGAAATCTCTTTTTT
>JASFTQ010000004.1:0-46873 GCA_050053515.1 Desulfobacterales bacterium
AGTTTAAAAGTATAATACGACCCCTAAATCTAAAAATAAGAAAATCTATATAAAACTCAGCCTGTCAAGAAAGAAACCCTGCTCCCTTTTTCAATCTAGTCAAAGTCTTCATTCCGAGGAAAAGGGGCCAAAACTGATTATGAAAAGCACAACCAACATACTTAAAACCATCAGCAATTTTTCAATCTTTGTCGTACCTCCAGGGAAGAGCCAACCGACAATGCTCTTTCGTGTAATAATATTTCTAAATAACACAACTAAAAATAAGACCTGAAAAATTACGCCTATTCCAATAATAATCATTGTTTCTGTTTTCATTTCATTCACAGCAGCTTTCTATTTCAGTAGTAATATGAAAATACCTTTGCAATTCAGTAGTGAAGATACTTGCCCCTAAAGATTTACCAGATGTTGCGCCATAAACTTCAGCAAATGAATTAAAATCTATCGACGCGGACCCTATTGTCCCGCCTTTTACTATGATTCCAGCAGAGGGCCCAGAAACTGCAAATCCTAACTTTGGTGTTGGTTCATCATGATAGACATTTATATCTCCAAAGTACCCTTTGCTTTGATCTTTCTCATCAGGCCCTCCCCATGCAGATGCTTCGAGTCCCACAGTTAACCCAAGTCCCATAACGAAATAAGTTTTTATTAATCTTATATTGTTTTCACAGTTGCTTATGAATTTTACTTTTTGGCCAGATACACTTGCAATAACTGCACTCACACTGCCCCCATATCTGTGTATAGTCCAATCTCTCAATCCGAAAGGGTCGATGAAATTGATGGGATTGTTTAAGGAGTATGTAAAAATGTTAATCCCACCATACAATCCAATCGGATCCGGAGTCAGATAGCGTCCTGTGCCTGGGTTGTAATATCGGTGGTAGTTATAATGAAATCCGGTTTCTTGGTCGTAATATTGGCCCGGGAATCGGAAATTATTTACTACTTCGGAATTGGGATGAATTTCTGCTTCGCCGAAAGGCTTGTAGAGGGCTTCCCAGACGAGGACGCCTTGATCGTCGGTCATCATTACCGGTGTGCCGAGATAATTGTTAAGATAATAGTACAGGGTATCGGAGGCAACGTCAACCATGGCCAGTCGGGCTTGATCAACATACAGGTATTCTAAAGTAAAAACGCCTTGCGGGGTACTCTCGGCGATGATTCTGCCATCGAAATCATAATGGAATATGGTTGTTTCCCCGTTGACTTCTTTGATCACCCGTTGTCCCAAACCATTGTATACATACTCGCCGATGATGTCGCCATCTTTTTCTACCCGGTTGAGCCGATTACCCTGGTTGTACATAAGGTTTTTGTTCCCCATCGCGGTGACATTGCCATTGGCATCGTAGGTATAATCTGTTGGCTCATTTAACCCGGTGATCCGGTCCAGCTTGTTGGCGTTGGGGTAATACGTGTAAGATTCGGTCCGGCCATCAGTCGTGCGGGTTAAGCGATTGCCCACTTTGTCATAGGTGTAATCGACACTTCCATAAATGCCATTGGCTGAGGTCAAACGATTTAATGCGTCATAGGAAAAATGTTGATCAAACCAGGGTCTGAAGGTGCCCTGAATGGAAATCAAATTGCGGTTAGCGTCATAGGTATACGCCTGTTCCATGGGCTCCCCGGGATTGATTACCTCCAGGCAGTCACAGTCGGCCGAAAATACATTGTTGATTATCCCCCCGGCGCCTGTCTCTATACCTTTGGGGCTGCCGAAAGGATTGTAGGAAATGTGATTGATCAATGCAACCGTTTTTGAGTTGTCGCCGGTTGTGACCTGCCGTATTTTTCCGGTAATATACCGGCTATAGTTAATGGTTCTGCCTGTTGGATAAGCAAAGGAGCTGGGCCGGCCGCCAGGGGTGAACGTTCGGCCGACAGAATACCGATATCCATTGACCAGGCTGGTTTTGCCGACCATCCGGCCCCTCCCGTCATATTCAAAATCTATCCTCCCCGAGGGATCCCGCATGCCGGTGCGACGCCCGACACCGTCCATGCCGGCATCGTAGCTATAGCTAATATCCTGGCTGGAGTCCGGGAATCGGACTGCAGTCAGGCGATTTAAAAGATCATAATCGTAGCGAACTGTAATATCTCTGGCATCGGTTTTAGCGGCCTGATTACCTGCCGCATCATAAACATAGGAAACCGTGCCGCTATCCGGCGAACTTGCCGACACGATTCTTGCCATATCATCATAGACAAAGACGGTCACATGGCTTTCGGCATCGGTAACAGCGATTAGATTACCGTGGCTGTCATAATCATAGGCCGTGATCGTATCTTGCGGCTGGATGACCTTCACCAGGCGGTTTAATGGATCGTATTCGTAGAAAGTCGTGTACCCATTAAAATCGGTAACGGCCGCAACGTTTCCTTCCCTGTCGTAGATATATTCTTTATAGATATTGTCGGCTTTGATTTCTTTCCAGAGCTTTCCCGGAATGTCCGGGTGCTGATAGGACCAGCGTTTGCGGTAACCGCGCTTACCGTCTCCATCATATCTGCTTATCTCGATTCGGTTTCCCTGGACATCATACTGATATGTAGTGGTATTGCCTTCCATATCGGATTTTTGACGTAATCTGCCGGAAGCCTCATCGTAGTCGAAATACCGGCTCACCCTGTCCTCATCGGTGGTTATCTCCACTAGCCCGGCGAGATTAAAGAAGAAACTGCGAACACTGCCGTCAGCTTCATGTGCGATAGCGGTAATGCGTCCTTTACCGTCATAGGTGAAACGGTTGGCCCGGCCATTCACATCGACTATCCGCCCAACCTGTCCGGCGGCATTATAAAGCGAAAAACCGGATGTGCCGATCAGCGGGCGGGTAACGGAAAGCAAATCAGCACTGTCACTGTCATAGCCGAAAGAAGTCGCATCATTGCCGCCGGACAGCGGCCCGTCAATCATCAACACCTGCCCTTTAGAATTAGAAGTCATAGTAGTGATGTATTCATAAGGAATGACGGCCGCTGCCGCATTGCGGGTAAATCCCTGTTCGATGACTCGTGAAATTCGACCGGTTGGTTTTTCATTGGGGATGTCATCATAATCAGCATCATAGTCCCAGATGGTCACTTTTTCGCCGTTGCCCAACACGCTGGCCTCCTTGCGGGTCAGCGGGACATTTAGATCCGGGTGAAAGCTAAACATGATTTCCCGCGCCTGCCGGGTACCGACGGCGAGAATGACCGTCGCCGGATTTCCACGGTCATCATAATCAAGGTAACGATGGATGGCCCCGCCGGTGGTTTCAACCGCGGTCAGGTTCAACTGGTTATCATAGGTCCAAACGGCGATATAGTTATTATTGTAAGGGGCACCTCCGGGTCCGGTCATGGATGTGACCCGCTTTCGGCCGTCAAATTCGTCGAGCGCATAGATGCGCCGGACACTGTAGGCATCGGTTACTTCAATGTCATTTCCAGCCCCGTAATCAATGCCAACACCGGTGCCGTTGACGCTGTAGTTGGCGATACATCGATCCTGGTCGTCATAACTCCAGGTATTGATTAGATGGCCGGTCACATTTTTTTGCTCGGTGAGGTTATGAATGTCTGCCGGATCCGTATAACCATAAACAAATCCGGACTTGTCGGCATAGTTCACGGCTATGAGGTTTTGATTTCCGTCATAGCCGTAGGACACCCATACCCCATCCGGCACCGCCGCCGTAATGGGTCCGGAGATAGAAACAAGCAATCCCTTTAAATTATAGTATAAGGTAAGTTCTCGGTTGCTGGCATGATCAGAAACTCTCACCAAATTGTTTTGATCGTCATAGTCAAGCACCAGGCTATTTCCGCTCTCATCCTCTATCCACAAAAGTGTTCCCGAATTTGAAAAACCATAACGCACGCCATCCAAACGATGCCAGACATAGCCATCAGGATGCGCCACAATATAAGTTCGTTCATAGAATTCACCCGTGAAAATACCGCTGGTTTCCTCTTTGAAATAAGCTGCCCTGCCGGTAGGACCCTTAATTTTAAGGTAGGTTTCACCGGCCAAGTCATAGGCGGGGTCCAAACTCACCGAGTAGGTGTGGCTCCAGCCATGCCCCAGAGACATTTTGATATCGGATCTGCTGTTGTAGGTGGCGGCAAATGAGAGCCCCACTCTGTGAGGCGATGCAAAGCTTAAATCTGTCCGAAATACAACCGCATTGCCGTTCAAGATTCGGATCGTATCGCCGACCAGGCCGCCGCCACCTTGTTGCTCGTCACTATTTAGACCGTAATCGACATCCTCGAGCGACCATACAACCACCGTAGCAGAGACAGTGGTTGTACCGCCAGGACCGGTAGCGGTAAGAGAATAAGATGTGGTCTCGCGGGGTGAAACCGCAAGAGAGCCGTTCAGATCAACTGCACCAGCACCGGGGGCAATGGTACATGAAGTTGCATTCTTAGCATCCCAGGTCAGTATGCTGAAGTCACCGCGCCTGATTGATGCCGGTTTTGCCGTAAAAGAAACTTCCGGTGGAGGAATGGCACTAGCCTTTTTTATCACTAGGGTGAGAGAGGCCCCGGGCGCGCCTCTGACAAACACAATTAATTGATTGTTAGTATGCAGATTCAGGTCTTTTTCGAATACTGTTTGGTTGGTTGTCAAAAATTTGCGAATGGGAACGAATCTTCCGTTGAACAGAAGAAATCCCCCCCGGATTTTTCTGTTCGGCGTATTTTTAATGAGGATCAGGGTCCCGTCCGAGGGTTCATCAATATTGACCTGATAAGCCGAGATGTGAAAGCGCCACCATCCAATGCTAAGGATTTTCGGTCCGAATACAATTTGCTCGGCGGACTGAAGGGAAGGGACGCTAAGAAAGAGAATCAGCAGGTGAACAAATAAAAAAAGGAACTTTTTTAGCATCGGTTACTGTCTTTCTCTCAAAAACGAATCACCAACCGCGATGAATTTTATGGAGAACTCGCTGTTTCTCAACAATTTTTTATTGTCTAATTGTAAATGCATTGTACTACAATAGGTAAAATTTCGTATTTTTTATCTAATGAAAATGTCCTAGGCCTAAGCCGTGCCCATGGTTTCCATCTGGCGATAAGCCATAAAGATGGCCCAGAAAAAGCCTTGTGCCGGGGTTGTCAGGGTGGTATGAAGGCGGCGTCTAGTCGGACGGGTTTTATGCAAAAATTGGATAAATCCATTTTCAGTACGCTTTTTTTCTCCATATTCGCTACTGTTACCGGTGTCGGGATTGTAGTGCCCCTATTGCCGGTGTATGCCCACAGCCTGGGTGCCGGGGGTTTGTTTATCGGCATGATTTTCGGCGCCTTTTCCCTGTCGCGCACCATTTTGCTGCCCTTTTTTGGCAGAATTTCGGACAAGAAAGGTCGCCGGCCCCTTATCGTTCCGGGGCTGTTTGCTTATACTCTCATATCGATTGCTTTTCTTTTTTCAGATAGCGTCAATTCCCTGATCATCATCCGATTTCTTCAGGGTGCGGCTTCTGCCATGCTCATGCCCGTTATCCAGGCCTACGTCGGGGATATCACCCCCAGCGGCCGGGAAGGCTTCATCATGGGAGTGTTTAATATGTCGCTTTTTTTGGGGCTGAGTATCGGACCGGCGTTGGGCGGTGTCATCCACGACCGCTTCAACCTGAGTGCGGCCTTTATTAGTATGGGAGCTCTGTCCCTTATCGGATTTTTATTGAGTTATTTTCTGCTGCCGCCCACCCGTTCCGAAAATGTTGTGCAGCGGGGTATGCCACCGGCAGCCTGGAAACAAATCCTTCGGGATCGGGAAATTGCCGGGCTTTTTGTATTCAGACTGACTTATACCGCCTGTATCGGCATCATCTGGGGATTCTTACCCGTGCTGGGCGATGCCGAGTTGTCCCTGTCCAGTTCAGAGATCGGAATTCTGGTGATGCTGGCGATTTTTGTCAGCGGCAGCATTCACATACCCATGGGTTATCTGGCCGACCGTGTCAACAAAAAGCTGATGGTCATCACCGGAGGTATCATTGCCGGCTTGGCAGTTCTAACATTCAAATGGGCCGCTGCCTATTGGGATATGGTTTTGGCCAGTTTTTTCTTCGGTATCGGGGGAGGCACAGCCATACCGGCGTTGATGGCTATGGCGGTTTTAAAAGGGAACAAAACCGAGGCTATGGGATCCGTGATGGCGCTGATGACGCTGGGCCACAGTCTGGGTATGCTTTTGGGTGCCATGCTGGCCGGTTTGATGATGGATCTTTATCAATTGCGCCAGGTTTTTCCGCTGGGCACCGTCATCATGGGTTTTGGTGTGGGGCTTTTTTCTATCTGCACTCTGCATCGAAAGACGCAAGGCGATTTTCCCACCTACAGCAAACAATTGTAAAGCCAGGCAAAAAAGTGTAAAATTGGGTAGTTTTGATTGGCTGCGATGCCGATGATGCATTGGCCATGTGAGTTAAAACTCTGACGGCATCATATTTAACCGGCTGATTGACAAGCGGGTTTATTGCATTAACATTTAGGCTATTAAAGCTTAATAAATTATATAAATGGTTGGGTAACAAACGCACCAGACAAAAAATCAGATAAGCAAATGTCAGCCAAACGTGATTATTACGAAGTTTTGGGAGTTAGCCGCAATTCTGACGATGATCAGATCAAAGCAAACTATCGCAAACTCGCCTTAAATTTCCATCCAGATCGAAATCCCGGGGACAAAGAAGCTGAGGAGAGGTTTAAAGAAGCCGCCGAAGCGTATGAGGTACTGCGGGACCCTCAAAAACGCAGTATCTATGATCAGTATGGGCACCAGGGACTTGAAGGGACCGGATTTTCCGGATTCGGTGGCTTCGAAGACATTTTCTCAAGTTTCGGCGACATCTTTGAGGATTTTTTTGGCTTCGGCAGCAATCGGCGATCTCGAAGCCGCATTCAGAGGGGCGCCGACCTCCGATATGACATGACACTAAGCTTCATGGAGGCCGCTTTCGGAACTGAAACCGAAATCAATGTTCAAAAAACCGAGTCCTGTCCCGCCTGTGGAGGTGACGGGTGTGAAGCGGGTACTCGACCGGACACCTGCAGCCACTGTCAGGGAAGCGGTCAGATCACACGGGCTCAAGGCTTTTTCACGGTGCGCACAACCTGTCCATCCTGCCGCGGTAAGGGTCAAATTATTACGCATCCATGCCCTGAATGCAGAGGCAACGGACAGGTGATGACCCGTAAAAAGGTGTCGGTAAAAATTCCGGCCGGAGTTGATAACGGATCCAGGCTTAGGCTGACCGGAGAAGGCGAAGCGGGTGCTTACGGCGGACCTCCGGGAGATCTTTACGTGTTCATTTATGTCCAACCCCACGAGTTTTTTGAACGGGATAACACAAACATCATCTGCCGGGTGCCGATATCTTTTGTGCAAGCGGCCCTGGGTGACAAAATAAAAATACCTACGCTGGTCGGTGAAAAATCCATTGAGGTGCGGAAAGGTACGCAGCCGGGTGATATTCAGCGGTTGCGCGGTGAGGGTATCGCCTCCCTTCGTAACGGGCGACGAGGGGATCAGATCATACAGTTTGATGTCAAAACCCCAACCAGTTTGACCAAAAAACAGGAGTCGCTCCTCAAAGAATTTGCAAAACTCGAAGCCAACAAATTGAGTAAGAAATTAAAAAACATTCTTAAAGGTGATCTCGCCGGCGCCAGCAACTAAGAGAATGTGCCGCAGTCTGTAAGGGCACGGTTACACCTAAAAGTAGCTCAAGGTACAGCAGGCCCAAACGTGAAGCGTCACCTTCAGGCAGATATAAATCATGTACGAAGTAAAGGTCGTCACTCATTTTGCGGCAGCCCATCAACTGAAAATGGTTGCACAAAAGTGTGAAAGCTTGCACGGTCACAACTGGAAGGTGGAGGTCTATCTGACCGGAGAAAAATTAAACCGGTCGGGCGTGTTGATGGATTTTGGGGAAATAAAACAACATGTAGCCGATATCATGAGCGCTTTGGACCATAAGTTTTTGAATGAAACACCGCATTTTAACGACGATCATCCCCCCTCCTCGGAAAACATCGCCCGCCATATTGCGGTGGCATTACAAACCAAAATCAACAATCCTGCAATAAAAGTCAGCCGGGTCAATGCCTGGGAATCCGAAAACACCTGTGCGGCTTATATCATCGGCAATCCGAGATAAGGACACAGTACCAAGCAGATAGTGAATTGAAAAGGTAAAGCCTAACAGTTAGTGATTCTGGATTCCGGATCTCCTTCACCTCTGGTGAACTCGTCCGGAATGACGGGTTTGAGGCATCATGACACAGACTCACAGCGGATGGATTAACCGGTACGTTTCCTGTTCAATGGGAAGCCCCGCCCTATATGGCAGGAAGCTATACACTCTAGATGTTTTTACGCCGATGTGGCCGCCATCAATTCATCCCGCGTAATTATGGCCGATACATCCTCCACATGCTGCCGGATATTCTCGAGGCCGCCCTCCTGCCGGTCCACCAAAATGACAGCTGCCACAACCACCATCCCCTCAGCACGCACCCGTTCGATCGCTTTGATGGTTGATCCACCGGTGGTGGCCACATCGTCGATGATCGCCACTCGCTCACCCGGGTTGATATCTCCCTCGATCCATTTAATGACCCCGTGGTCTTTTTGACGCTTGCGGATGGAAAAAGCCCTAAGAGGCTTGCCACCTAATTCCGAGGCGAAAGCTGTGGCGACGGCAATCGGATCCGCACCAAAAGTCAATCCTCCAACGGCAGTCACATTTTTTTCTCTAATGGCCTCAAACATCAAATGACCGGTCAGAAACATCCCCCTGGGGTGCAAGGTTGTGGGTTTACAATTGACATAGAATTGACTCATCCGGCCCGAAACCAGCCTGAAAGTCGGCTTCTCGCTGTATTGAAAAGACTTGCGGCAAATTAACTCGATAAGCTCCTGTTTCATCATCATCTTTCCTCCAAGAAACTGTTGATTTTAAAGCACTGATTGGATATAAAAAGCCTCCACCGAAATGGAAGAAGCCATTATTATGGGATTCCAGTGGAGGCTTTGAGCAAGGAAAACTGTGGGCAGCACTCCTTGGACTCATTGCAGCAATAGCAGTTAACCCCAAACAGGTCAATCCAAAAGCGCGGGAGAATATCGTGTGGTCAGTAGATTTCAATTATAAAGGCAGGCTTTTTCGGGCAACCCTCCTTTTATTTATCATTGTTGGCATGGCGCCGGTCTTTCCGGCTTTTTCTGCTTCCCAGGGACAGGTAAATGCTCTGACACTGAAGCAGGCCGTTGAATTGGCCCTCGACGCCAATCTCGATCTCATGAAAGCCAGGGAAGATATTTCAGCGGCCCAGTCACTAAAAATGATTCGACGGTCGACTTTACTGCCGACGGTCAACACGACCTATGAATACCAGAGAGATGATGAACCCCGCAGCATCGGGGGTATTGCAGAAGCATCGCGAGACACCTATACATTTTCGGCCACTGTTACTCAGCCGCTGTTTCAAGGCTATGAGCTGATTAATGAATACAGGATTGCCGAGCTAGGGGTAGACCTTGCCGAACTCAACAGGATATTGACACGCCTGAACGTCATATTTGATACCAAAAACGCCTATTTTACGGTTTTGAAGAATCAAAAACTGGTGCTGGTGGCCGAGGATAACCTCAAAAACCTTAAAGCTCAGGAAGAAGTGGCTAAAAATTTCTACGAGGTCGGCATGACCCCTTTGAATGATCTGCTACAAGTCCAGGTACGGGTGGCCAATGCCAATCAAAGTTTGATCGTTGCCCAGAACAATCTTCAAATCGCTGAATCACAATTTAATGTTGTGCTGCGGCGACCTGTCAACTCTGCGGTTCAGATAATGGATTACCTCACCTATACACCTCTGGAGAACGACATCGATTATTATCTCGATCAGGCAGACCAGAACCGGGTGGATTTTAAAATCGCCGATTTGGAGATCGAAATCGCTCAAAAAGAATTGGACGTGGCCAAAAAAGATTATTATCCGACGGTAACGCTGAGCGGTACTTATTTCAGGGTCGGGGAGGAAGCAGATGTGGACGGCGGTGAGGGTATATTCGATGACAAGGGCTGGAGTATTGCCGCCACCGCTTCATGGGACATCTGGCAGTGGGGCCGACCCACTTACGGTAAAAAAGAAAAGTTGAGTCGTCTGGCCCAGGCACGGTATAATAAGCAAGCGGTCCAGGACGGGGTTCAGCTTGAAGTAAAAGAGGCCTATCTTAAAGTCATTGAGTCCGAAAAAAACATTGCCGCGGTCGAGAAAGCATTGGAACAGGCCAATGAAAACCTAAGAATCAACGAAGAACGTTATAAGGAGCAGGTGGCTACCTCCACGGATGTCCTGGATGCCCAGACCCTGCTGACCGTGACAAGAACAAATTATGTCAACGCATTATATGATTTTAAAATCGCTAGGGCTGCACTGCAAAGGGCTATCAGCCTGGAAGTTTTGGAATGACTGACGGTGAAGATAAAAGTGCCATCATCCGGATGTTTCACGTTCACCGGAATTATGGGCCGAAAAACGCTCTGATTGACATCACGTTAGATATTTCAAAAAATGAATTCCTTTTTATCAGCGGTCCCAGCGGAGCAGGCAAAACAACCCTGTTAAAGCTGCTTTACCTCGCCGAACCGGTGTCAGACGGTCAGATACTGGTAGACGGTATAAATTTATCGCGCATTCCCCATAAAAATATCCCATTTTTGAGACGCAAATTCGGCATCGTTTTCCAGGATTATAAACTCATTGCAACTAAAACCGTCTATGAAAATGTGGCTCTGGTACTCGAAGCCGCCGGATATAAACGGCCATTGATCCATAAAAAGGTTAAAAGTGTACTGCGAACGGTGGGCATGGAGCAACGACTCAACTCACTGCCGCCCAGTCTTTCAGGCGGTGAACAGCAACGCGTGGCGATTGCCCGGGCCGTGATCGGTGATCCCAAGATCCTTCTGGCTGACGAACCCACGGGAAGCTTGGACCCGGACGCGGCTCAATTGGTGGTTGAGCTATTAAAAAAGTTTCACACGCGTGGTGCGACAGTTGTCATTGCAACCCATGACAGAGCCCTTATTCGTACAACCAATGGTCGGGTGGTTCACCTCAATGCGGGGCGCCTGGAGTTAACCCCGGATATTTGATTTGTTTACGGGCTGTTGCGCATGCATGTTTTCGCTGAGTCTAAAATGTTTTTTGATAAATCTAGAGCTCGCGTCAGACGCTTTGAAAACTCGTCCCGCTTGACATCGGGACTCAAACAGGTTCAAAGCGCTTTTTTTCCGCTTCGCTAAGATTTATTAATCCAAAAACGCTTTAATGACCACGCAAAAATGTTTGGGCAACAGCCCGGCTAGAAGCGATTATGACTCTGCCGGTGAAACGCGCTATACAGGATATTCGACAAAATAGATTTTTAAGTGCCGTTACCATTATCACGATAGCTTTGTCGATCCTTATCGTCAGCGCCTTTGCTCTGTTTTTCATCAACACCAATGACTTGATGAATGACTGGAAGAAAGGCATACGGATCATGGCCTATCTTAAAGCGGGAACACCTCAAACCGAAATCCCGCAAGTGAAAGGCAAGATTCAAAATATGTATGGGGTCAAAGACGTCCGGTTCATATCAAAAGAAGATGCATTAAAAGGGCTTAAAGTACAGATGAAGCGGCAGTCTTCGCTGCTGGATAATTTACGGGAAAACCCGCTGCCGGACACTTTTGAAATTCGCATGGCCGAATCTTTTCGAAGCTGGGAAAAAGTGGAGACATTAGCAACCGATATACAGGGGCTATCTCAGATAGATGAAGTCCAATACGGTCAAATATGGCTGGAACGATTCACAAATATCTTCAATCTCTTCAAGCTGGCGGGATATGGACTGGGAGCCCTTTTTTTCATGGCGGCCGTGTTTTTTGTAGCCAATACGATTCGACTGGTTCTCTATTCCCGGCGCGAAGAGGTTGAAATAATGCGTTTGGTCGGCGCCACCGACAGCTTCATTAAAAAACCTTTTTATATCCAAGGTGTTATACAGGGTGCCTTGGGCGGCATTATCGGTTTGGCGGCATTACTTGTCATTTTTTTATTGGTCACCTCAAACGTCCAGCAGGATTTCTCCAGCGCACTTTTTCAAATTCGTTTTCTTCCGCCTGCTGTCTTTACGGGGGTCATATTGAGCAGTATGTTTGTCGGATGGCTGGGGTGCTATCTTTCTCTCAAGCAGTATTTAAAATCATGAATCGTCATATTGGATTCACAAATAATTCCCCACGATGGCAAAGGATAGCCATCCTGATTGCACTGGCCACTATTGTGCTTATCTTTAATCCGGCTGTCGGTTTGGGTCTAACGTCTCATGAAATCGGAATCATAACAGCCAGCAACCTGAATATGCGGCCCGAACCCGGCACCACGTCGCCGCCTATAACTGTATTAAAACAGGGAACCGAAGTAAAAGTCCTCGCCCACGAAGCCGGGTGGTTGAAAATCGAACACAACGGTCAAATCGGCTATATTCAAAATCGTGAGCGCTACGTCCGCATTATTGCTTCCAAACCATCGGACCCGGAAAACATCGGGCAGGAGAAATTCAAAAATTCGGCTCGAAAGATCAAACGCTACCGGGAGGAAGCGGAAGCCATCGAGCGAGAAATTCAAAACGGTAAAGCGGCCCTGCAGACGATTGGCCAGAAAGAGCTCGGGGTTCTCGGTAGTTTAAATGAGATCGAACTTTCAATGGACAAAGCCAGCAGACGCATATCAATCAGCAAATCTCAAGTGTCAGAGCTCGAAAGAAAAATAGCAAATATCACCGAGCGACATAAAACGCTTACAAAACAGATCGAAGCCAACGAAGACTACGCCGCCAAACGGTTGGCAGCGCTGTATAAAATCAGCTGGGTTGGCAAAATGAACCTTCTGGTAACGGCGCAATCCATACAGGAGCTGCTTCAGCGGCAAAGGGCCCTGGAGCATATATTGGCTTATGATGAAAAGGTACGGCAAAAACTTATCACCGATCGGGCCCGCCTCAAAGAGTTGCTGGATGATTTAAATGCTCAGCAATTGAAAAAACGCACCCTGCAGCTCAAGATCAAGCAACAATACACGGTGATGTCCCGCAAGAGGGCCCAGCGCCTGGCTTTATTGGAAGAAATCCGCAGCCAAAGATCGCTTCAAGTGGCAGCGATTGAATCCCTGAAAAAGGCGGCGGTCGCTTTGAATAAAACGCTGGAGAATATAAGGGATGAGGATTATCCCTTTGAACAATTCGTGAATGTCAATATGCAACCATTTTCGGAGTTTAAAGGGTTGCTAAAAATGCCCGTCAGGGGTAAAATTATATCCTATTTCGGTCCTTATAGACATCCCAAGTTTAATGTAACAAACTTCCGCAGCGGCATCGATATCGAGGCCCGTCGCGGAGAGCAGGTACAGGCCATTTTCGCCGGTCGAATATTATATGCCGATTGGTTTAAAGGATACGGTAACATGGTCATCATCGACCACGGTGAAAACTACTATACCGTTTATGCACACTTGGAAACCCTGCTGAAACAAAAGGGCGATCGTGTAAACACCGGCGACGAAATCGGAACTGTGGGGGACACGGGGTCACTTTTCGGCCCAAATCTATATTTTGAGGTCCGTTACCGTGGAAAACCCATGAACCCGCTTGATTGGATAATTAAAGGCTAGCAACCTTAAATTGCAAGGGCCTATGTGCAGAATACACAATTTTCCTGAATCCTTGCCATTTAGAATAGCTGTCCCAGGGTAAGATTAGCGTATAAAGGAGCATATCAATGGATCTTAAAAAATACCGGCACATCAGGTTATGGCTGGTGGTGGCGATTTCGATTGTATTCTGGACATTGGGAACCGGCTTTTACGGGAATCTTGCAGCCGACAATAAAGAAACCTATGAAGGCCTGAAAATATTCAGTGATGTCATTGATATTATTGAAAAAAACTATGTCGAAGAAGTTGATTCAAAGGGGCTCATCGAAAAAGCGATTCAGGGGATGTTGCACAGCCTTGATCCCCACTCCGCTTTGCTTCCGCCAGATGCCTTTGAAGATTTGAATATCGATACCAAGGGTAAGTTTACCGGTATTGGAATTCACATCACCATGCGCGATGGTTTTGTCACGGTAATCTCACCGATTGAAGACACGCCGGCTTATGAGGCCGGTATCAAGGCGTTCGACAGAATTATCAAAGTAGACGGCAAACCGGTTACTGATATTCGTCAAGCGGTTCAAATGATGAGAGGTCCCAAAGGAACACCGGTGGTTGTATCGGTCCAGCGCCAGGGCGTATCGGAATTGATTGAGTTTAACTTGATTCGTGACGTCATCCCCATCGAGAGCGTAAAAGCAACGATCCTAAAACCCGGTTATGGCTATATCCGAATCACTAATTTCAATAGCGACACCAGTAAAGATCTGGAGGAGGTCCTGACAAAATTTGAATCCGGTGACGAATCCATCAGGGGCCTGATTCTTGATTTCCGTGATAACGGCGGCGGCCTTCTGGATCAAGCGATTAAAGTTACGGACCTCTTTCTCGAAAACGGAACCATTTTGTCCATCAAAGGCCGCGACAAGCGCAATACAAGAGAATTCGGGGCGCATCCACTTCAAAACGACCGCGATTACCCCATTGTCGCTCTTATTAACGGCGGAAGCGCCAGTGCCTCTGAAATCGTAGTGGGGGCATTGCAGGATCACAAGCGGGCGCTGGTTTTAGGAACGACTTCTTTCGGCAAAGGTTCCGTTCAAACCATTGAAACACTGCGCAACGGATACGGCCTTAAACTAACAATTGCCCAGTACTATACTCCCAGCGGCAGGTCGATCCAGGCAAAGGGTATTGAGCCCGACATCTTCGTCAATCGTCGGCTTTCAGAAAACGAAGGTTTTGAAACGGAAGATAAACGATTAAAAGAAAAAGACCTTAAGAATCACCTGGAAGCCGCACCGAGCGATCCCGGTTCCAAGAAAAGAGAGTCCGACAGTCCGGAAAGTAAAAACGAGCAAATCAACAAGCAACGAATTGATTTTCGCATCGGCCCCCTGACCGCCGAGAATCTGCAATCAGACAACCAGATCATGCGGGCTTTGGAAATTTTGATCAGTTATGACATATTTGAGAAAATAAAAGGGTCATAGGCAGGAAGAACAACACTCGTTTTGACCGGTTCGCTTCCCCGCAAGCCCCGCCCCTTGGGGCGGGGAACTTCACTGTTTGAACCCCGTACCTCAGGGCGGTGAGCTTCACAAACGAATCAAATCATATTTTAGGTTAGCAACGGACGCAAACGGCACCATTGACCAAGAAAAAGAAAATACGCAGAAAAAAGCCCAGAAGGAAAACTCGCAAACGCCTGCCAATCACTTCATCTCTTGTCAAAATATTATCCAGCCTGGCTGTTTTGGTTATACTTATAGTGATTGCCGGGTTTTTAACGCATTACTTCATACTGCCCAAACATACCATAAAGCCGGCGGTAGCGGTTTTCCAGCCGCCTGTAATAAAACCGCCCGAGTTTGAAGTCTATCCTGAAGAAGAACCGGATATAGAACTGCCCGTATCTCCGATCCCGGATATCAAAGCACTTCCCAGGGTGGCCATTATCATCGACGACCTGGGGTATAATCGAAAAATGGCACAAAAATTTCTTCAACTCGATGCCGTTCTGTCTTTCTCTATTCTTCCTTATAGCCCCTTCAAAAACAGAATTGCCCGGGCTGCTTACGGCAAGGGCCTGGAGGTCATGCTCCATCTGCCCATGGAGCCCATCGAATATCCTGCCATCAATCCGGGACCCGGTGCCCTGCTGATGTCCATGTCACCGGATGAACTGATCCGCCAGCTTAACAAAAATCTGGATGACGTCCCGACCATTATAGGGGTTAGCAGCCATATGGGGTCTAAAATGACCGCAGAATCCGAACAGATGTATCAAATCTTTTCGATTCTCAAACAACGGGGCCTCTTTTTTATCGACAGCCGATCCACCCCTCAAACCCTGTGCAAACCATCCGCCCGTATGTTCAAGATTCCCTTTGCCGAAAGGGATGTATTTATTGATCATAAACCCACTCCCGATTTTATTCGCAGACAGCTAAAAGCGCTTGTCCGAATTGCCCACCGGAAGGGAGAGGCGGTGGGAATCGCGCATCCATCAAAGACAACCCTTAAAATCCTCCGCGAGCAGCTACCCGAACTTCAAAAACAGGTTGAGCTCGTACCGGTCTCCAGAATCGTGCACATTATCGGGTAACATGGGAACTTGCTGGCCCCTGAAATAGATCGAAAAGTCCGGCTTGTTATGCCGGACAGACGGATTTTTGAAAATCTTTATTACTATAGATGCACCCTTTACATCGCAACCACTATAATGCTAAGGATAAGCCTCGGCGGTGTAAGCTAATGCTGCACGGTGCCATCCTGATCTAAGTCAACTATGACCTGTCATTAAGATCGGACGCGACGGGATTAACCCCTATTAATCGACACCCGCGGTCCTTTGGGGTGCTTTCGGGCATGCCATGGCAAATTTTGTTACCACCGCTCATATCGGGCTGACCATCAAAGGAAGGCTCAAACAACAATTGAAACAGCACCCGTTAAAACAGTTTTGGAATTCCAGTATGTGCCGCTCCAGGAATAGGTGAAGACAGGTGACAAACGCTATCCAATGGGTGAAAACGCACTGTGCCAGGATGGACCATGGGGGGTGTGCCCTTATCGTTGGGATCAAAGATGGAAAAATCGTGGAAGTAAAGGCCGATCCCGGCGGTTATTTGAACAGCGGTTATATTTGCGCCAAAGCTTTGGCCTCGCCGGATCGCCTCAACCATCCCTCCCGGCTTAGGCAGCCCTTGAAGCGGCGGGGCAAGCGCGGGTTCGGCAAGTGGGATCAAATCACCTGGTCCAAGGCGCTGATGATCATCAACGAAAATCTGCGACGGATTAAAAACGAAACCGGTGCCAGGTCCGTTGCTTTTTGCCAGGGAATGCCCAAGGGCTTGGAGCATTTTGTGTTGATCCGTCTGGCCAACATCTTTGGCTCACCCAATGTGGTTGCCGTACAGGACGTCTGTCATGCCCCCCGCGAGATCAGCGGGTTTCACACCTGTGGGTTTTATCCGGTTGCAGACTATCATCGTCCCAGCCGGTTGGTCATACTTTGGGGCAGCAACATCACCAGCACCAATGAAGAAGGTCAAATTTGCCGCCAGCTATTGACACAGCTAGGGCAAGGCACCGATTTGATCGTGGTGGATCCCAGAAGGACCGATACGGCTGCCAAAGCCAGGTTGTGGCTGCAGTTAAAACCCGGAACCGACAACGCACTGGCACTGGCGTTTTTAAATGTTGTTATTGAGGAAAATTTATTTGACCAATCCTTTGTTGAAAACTGGACCCATGGTTTCAGTCAACTGGCAGAGCAGGTCAAGCCCTATTCGCCGGAAAAGGTTTCGGAAATCACCTGGGTTTCGAGCGATCTTATCCGGGAAGCTGCCCGGGCTTATGCGCAAGCCCGCCCAGCTGCCATTGGGTGGGGCAATGCCATAGAGCATCACATTCATACATTTGATACGGCCCGGTCGCTGGTCTGCCTGATGGCCATCTGCGGCAACCTGGACGTGCCCGGCGGCAACATCCAAACGACCGAACCCAATATCCTTGGATTGGGAAAGTTTGTGAAGGCCGACCTGCTGCCGGACAAAAAAACTGAAATGATTCATGCCCATCATCGCGCAATACGCGGCTTGATGACCGTGCCACCGTCACTTTTTAAAAAGGCCATACTTGAAGAAAATCCCTATCCCATCAAAGGTGCTTACATGCAGTGCACCAACCCGCTGGTGGGATATGCCGGGAGCCGCCAGACTTATGAGGCTCTGATGAAACTTGACTTTCTGGCAGTAGCCGATATTTTCATGACACCCACTGCCTCGCTGGCCGATGTGGTGCTGCCCGCCGCCACCCACTTCGAGTTTAACGATATCGGGCATTACGGACTGGGGCATGGATATATTTTAGCGCGACCCAAGGTTGTCGATCCACCACGAAGTTGCTGGCCGGATATAAAAATTTTGAATGAAATCGGCAGAGCACTTTGTGGTAATGATCATTGGTTCGAGAACTATGAAGAGCTGCTGGAGGCTGTTTTGAAACCCAGCGGGCTGAGCTACGCTCAATTTGTCCGCAGAGGATATCTAAAAGGCCCGGATCACTTTAACAAGTACCGCGAGAATGGGTTTAGAACTCCGACCGGAAAGGTGGAATTGTCCCTGAGTCGGGCTGAAAAGCTCAATGTTTCTTCGTTACCGCAACTTAAGCCGGCAATACCACAGAATCCGGACTACCCATTGGTGTTAACCTGTGCCAAAAATCGATTTTATTTACACTCTTCCTATCGGTGGATCGATGCCCTGAGGGCACGCAGCCCGGAGCCGGTTACCCAGATTCACCCGAAAACCGCTGCGCAGTATGGTATTCGTGATGGTGATGAAATTATCATTGAAACCCCCCAGGGCAGGATTACGCAAAGCGCCCGTTTTACGAGCAAGATCCACCCCCGGGTTATCTCTGCGGCCCATGGGTGGTGGTTTCCCGAGGCAAAGACGGCAGCCCAATATGACTGGCGAAAATCAAACTATAACATGCTCACCACCACCGATGTTCTGGGACGGGAGTTTGGCACGCCCGCCCTCAAGGGTGTTGGGTGCAGGATTCGGCGGAAATAGCCCCCTGACCGTTGGAAGCAGAGGGGTGATCATCTTGTCGATCGCGGCTGGAAGCCGCTCCCACCAATCGATGATGAATATGTGGGAGCGGCTTACAGCCGCGAGAAGCGGTGCACTTGCAATCCCGCCTCGGCGGGATTTGTATGGCAAGAAAAAACACCCCGACCCCTCAACTAGAGTAAAAAGGATTCCTTGTGGCCTTATCATTGTTAGAAGGAAATGAAGCCATCGCCTGGGGAGCGCTGGAGGCGGGTTGCCGTTTTTTTGCGGGATACCCGATTACGCCGGCCACAACCATCTTAAATACGATGCTCAAAATAATTCCGAGCCGGGGTGGCATTTGCCTGCAGGGCGAGGATGAAATCGCTTCTATTGGTTTTTGCCTGGGGGCTTCGATGGCCGGCATGAAAGCAATGACCGCCACTGCCGGCCCGGGTATTAGTCTTTACAGCGAACACATCTCTTTTGCCATCGGCAGTGAAATTCCCATCGTTATTGTGGACGTCCAGCGGTTAGGTCCGTCCACCGGGTCCGCCACCCGGGGCGCCGACGGTGATATTAATTTTCTGCGCTGGGGCAGCAGTGGCGGCTTGCCGGTGATCGTGCTGGCCCCGGCAGACGTGAAGGATTGTTTTTACCTCACTTTACAGGCTTTCAATCTGGCTGAAGAATTCAGATGTCCGGTGTTCATCGCATCCAACAAAGAAGTGGGGATGACCCGTGAAAGCATTGACTTGGATGCGATCGAAAAACCGCTGATAATTAACCGGTCGGCGCCGCCGCCAAATCAACCATTTATGCCGTTTGAGATTTCAGCAGGCCGAAAAGTGCCTTACTTTCTGCCCATCGGCGATTCCGTGCTGGTGCGTCAGACTTCATCAACTCATGGACCGGATGGTTACATCACCACTGCCCCCCATGAAATTGCCACCAATCAAAAACGGCTCAGGGACAAATTGCTTCTGGCTGTTGACCGGTTTAGTATTTTCGATGTCGTTTCAGAGGATTCCGATACGCTGATCATTACTTATGGTGTTACGAGCCGTGCTGCAAAGGTGGCCGCGGAGAGGCTAAAAAGGAGGGGCCGGCCGGTCTCTTTACTGGTGCTTAAAACCCTGTGGCCGGTGCCCGAAAATGTGATTCGGCAAAGCTCAGAAAGAGCCAAACGGGTACTTGTGGTTGAAATGAACCTTGGCCAGTATGTCAATGAGATCAGGCGTATTTTAGCGGGAAAGCAGGTTGACTTTTACGGCCAGATGGATGGACAGTTGATTAGCCCGGAGCGGATCATGGAGGTGATGGCCAATGCTTAGCCTGCTGAATAAAGATCGACCGCCGGTATTTTGTCCGGGATGTTCCCATGAACGCATTACCCAGGCATTGGACAGGGCGTTTCAGAGTATGGGGCTTGAGGGCAATCAGGTTGCCATTGTCAGTGATATCGGATGTTCCGGACTTTTCGATACTTATTTTAACACCCATGCCCTGCACGGGCTCCACGGGCGGGCTTTGACCTATGCCGCCGGAATAAAACTGGCCCGACCGGAGTTAAAAGTGATTGTCACCATGGGGGACGGCGGGCAGGGCATCGGTGGCGCCCACCTTCTGGCGGCCTGCCGACGCAACCTTGATTTAACGCTGCTGGTTCTCAACAATTTTAATTTTGGCATGACCGGCGGCCAGTTTTCAGCAACCACGCCGCCGGATGCGCTGGTCGGCTCGGGTTTTTTGAATCAATTGGAACGCCCTCTGGATATCTGCCGGGTTGCAAGTGCGGCGGGCGCACCGCATGTTACGCGGTGCTCGAGCTACCGAAAAGATTTAGCCGCACTCATCGAACATGCCATTGCTTATGAGGGGTTTGCTATCCTGGACATGTGGGGCATATGCCCGGGACGTTATACCCGCCAAAACAAACTAACGCCGAAAATAATCGAAGAATCTCTGGCTCAATTACCCCCTCAGGAAGGTCTGATCGGAGCTAACATTCGTCCGGAATATGGACGTCAATATCGCAACTTGATTGCCGTTCGGCAGTCGGCTTCAGCGCCTGTCAAAATAGAAAAAAAATTCGACTCCCCGCAAGCCGGCAGGCAAGAAGTAATTCTGTTGGGAAGTGCCGGCCAGCGGATAATAACCGCCGGTGAGATTTTGTGTCTGGCCGGACTTTTCGCCGGCTTGAATACCACCCAGAAAAACGAGTACAACATCACGGTGCTGCGGGGACCCTCGATCACAGAACTGGTCCTCTCGACTGAAGCAATCGGATTTACCGGTATCGAAAAACCCAACGTGATCGTAGCTTTGAGCCAAGAAGGGGTCGATCGTCGTAAAAACCTTTTTACCGCCGTCGGCAACGATACGCTGATTATTCAGGTGCCGAGTGTCACGCTGCCGGCATTGCGCGCCAAGATCCAGCAGGTGGACTTTAAAGCCCAGGGCATTCGGTCGCAGGATTGGGCTATGGCCGCCTTGGCTATCTTAGCCAAAAGCAAAAGAGTGCTAAACCTCTCGATGCTCGAGGCTGCATTGCAAATAAGATTTGAAGAAAAAACCCGGTCCGCCCTGCAGGGCCTGGTGGACCGGGCGGTCGTCCCGCCCTGAGACTTCAGGATCCCGGGGCATACCATTCGCAAAAAGCCGTCATGCGTCATGCCGGACGAATCCCGCCTTGCGGGATGAGATCCGGCATCCAGCGAACTATAAAACACAAAATAATCACCCAATCTAAGCAGAAGCTACCTAAAACAGATAGGTTCTTTTCCGGCAAGCATCCCCTTCGGGGTTGGGAGCCATAATATTAGAGGGGGAGTTTCAGCGCAAACAACGTTTGCTTAACAGACTTAACTGCAGGAGGAAAGAGATTATGGTGGATATTATCCAGTACGTCAAAGACAAAGATCCCAATGAGCGGGAATTTCACCAGGCGGTAACCGAGGTGATGGAGTCCATAAAGCCCGTCATCGACCAAAACCCGGAATATCAGCGCACCAGAATACTGGAGCGCATCGTGGAACCGGAACGGGTAATCCTATTCAGAGTCCCCTGGGTGGATGATCAAGGTGAAATTCAGGTCAACCGGGGCTTCCGCATTGAAATGAACAGCGCCATCGGACCATACAAGGGCGGGTTACGGTTTCATCCCTCGGTGAATCTGGGAATCTTAAAATTTCTAGCCTTTGAACAGGTCTTTAAGAATGCATTGACCACTTTGCCCATGGGTGGCGGTAAGGGCGGATCGGATTTTGATCCCAAGGGAAAATCCGATAACGAGGTCATGCGATTTTGTCAAAGTTTTATGAGCGAATTGTTCCGTCATATCGGTCCCAACACCGATGTTCCGGCGGGGGACATCGGTGTTGGCGCCCGGGAGATCGGTTATCTCTTTGGCATGTACAAAAAGCTGGCCAATGAATTTACCGGTGTGCTGACCGGCAAAAGTCTCAATTGGGGAGGCAGTCTGATTCGCCCGGAAGCCACCGGTTACGGTTCCGTATATTTTGCGGCCGAAATGCTGGCCACCCAGAACAAAACCCTGGAAGGTGCCACTTGCCTGGTCTCAGGCGCAGGCAACGTCGCCCAGTTCACCATTGAAAAAATTTTGGAGCTGGGCGGCAAGGTTGTTACCTTCTCGGATTCATCCGGCTATATTTTTGACGAAAGCGGCATGGATCGAGAAAAACTTCAATTCGTTAAACTTCTTAAAAATGTTAGACGTGGCCGGGTTAAGGAGTACGCTGAGAAATACGCCGCGGCCGTGTATACCCCTGTTGATCCGGATAAGGACCACAATCCCCTGTGGAATCACCCGGCCGATTGTGCCTTTCCCAGTGCCACCGAAAATGAGATAAACGCCAATGATGCGCAGAATCTCGCAAACAATGGGATAACCCTTGTCTGCGAGGGGGCCAACATGCCCACCATGCCTGCCGGTGTGGATATCTTTCTTGACAAGGGTATTCTCTATGGTCCGGGCAAAGCCGCCAATGCCGGTGGCGTATCGGTGTCCGGTCTGGAGATGACCCAGAACAGCATGCGTCTGGCCTGGACCCGGGAGGAGGTCGACAACCGGCTGAAAATGATCATGAAAAGCATCCATCAAACCTGCCTGGAAGCCGCCCAGCAGTATGGTAAAGCGGGAAATTACGTAACCGGTGCCAATATTGCCGGGTTTGTCAAAGTGGTGGACGCTATGCTGGATCAGGGTGTGGTATAAATGAACGTGAGATGAGCAGAGGTCGTATGTCCGACATCCTGGAAATCATTAAAGCCAGGGATCCGGGTGAAAAAGAATTTCACCAGGCCGTGCACAATGTCATCCACAGTGTAAAGCCGGTTCTGGACCGTAACCCCGAATACCACCGGAAGGCCGTGCTGGAGAGAATCACGGAGCCCGAAAGGGTAATTTCCTTTCGCGTTCCCTGGATGGATGATCAGGGTCAAATCAAAGTCAACCGCGGCTTCAGTATAGAAATGAACAGCGCGCTGGGTCCCTATAAGGGTGGTCTGCGGTTCCATCCGTCGGTGACCCAGAGCATTTTGAAATTCCTGGCTTTCGATCAGGTTTTTAAAAATGCGCTGACCACTATGCCGATGGGTGGCGGCGCCGGTGGATCGGATTTTGATCCCCACGGTAAATCCGACGCTGAAGTCATGGGGTTTTGCCAGAGTTTTATGGCCGAATTTTATCGGCACATTGGCCCGCATACCGATATCCCTGCCGGAGACATCGGTGTCGGTTCGCGGGAAATAGGGTATCTGTTTGGTATGTACCGCAAGCTTTGTAACGAATTCACCGGCGTGTTGACCGGCAAAGGCCTGGCCTGGGGCGGAAGCCTGATTCGATTAGAAGCAGCCGGATATGGTTGCGTCTATTTTGCTGCCGAAATGATGGCCGGCCGCAACGCAACGCTTGAAGGCAAAATCTGTCTGGTATCGGGGTCCGGCAAGGTGGCCCAATTTATTACCGAGAAACTTATTGAATTGGGGGCCAAAGTCGTCACCCTTTCGGACTCATCGGGATACATTCATGATGAAGAGGGTATCGATCGAGAAAAACTGGAATTCGTAAAACAACTGAAAAACGTGAAACGGGGCAGAATCAAAGCGTATGCCGATAAATTCACCCAAGCCTTCTATAAAGAAGCGGATCATACGCTTGATTATAATCCCCTCTGGAACCATCCGGCCCATTGTGCCTTTCCGGCTGCAACCGAAAACGAGATCAGAGAAATCGACGCCTACAATTTGATTAACAACCGCATCAGCCTGATTTGCGAGGGGGCCAACATGCCCTGTACGGCGCAAGCAGCGGAGATTATCCAGAGCAGGGGAGATATCCTGTATGCACCGGGTAAGGCTGCCAATGCCGGCGGTGCGGCGGTAGCAGGCCTTGAAATGGTTCAGAACAGCATGCGCCTGTTATGGACGCGGGAAGAGATCGATAACCGGATGAGGTTAATTATGAAAGGCATCCATAAGACCTGCCTGGATGCCGCCGAACAGTGCGGCACTCCCGGCAATTACGTCAACGGCGCCAACATTACCGGGTTTGTCAAGGTCGTTGACGCCATGCTGGATCAAGGAGTGGTTTAACAGGAAGATTCTGATTTAGATTCAACACAATAAAATACCAGGTACTCTGCACCACGCCTCCCTATTTCTTCTTTTGTCCTCAAATCTAATTATCAAAAGTAGTGATTTCAGGTTTTAACTTGACCGGTTTGCTTCCCAAAAAGCCCCGCCCTTCAGGGCGAGGAGCTTCACATAAAAAGCGGGTTTAAAAAATTAGTTCAGAAATTGCGCAGCTATTTTTTATACCTCACGGTTTCCAACATCTTCCCGTCCGGAGCCGACCAAATGACAAAGGATGTGGCAATCCCGATATAGCGGAAGACACCTCATTACCAGATACCCCAACGCTCCCACAGCAATCAAGGGGCATCCCATCCGCTGGATCTACTTGTTTTTAGCCTTGCTCCAGTACGGATCCCGCAGGGCTTTTTTAAATAACTTGCCGGACCCGGTTTTTGGGATTTCGGCGATAAAATCTATGGACTTCGGTGCCTTGAAAGAGGCAATATGCTGCTTGCAAAACCGGATGATCTCTTCTTCGGAAGCGCTTTCATCGGGTTTGAGAACCACAGCGGCCTTGACGGCCTCGCCCCACTTTTCATCCGGTACACCAAAGGCGGCCGCCTCCAGTATCTTGGGGTGCATGTAAAGCACATTTTCCACCTCGGTTGAATAAATGTTTTCGCCACCGCTGAGGATCATATCTTTTTTGCGATCAACGATATTGACATAGCCTTCCGAATCAACCACCGCCAGATCCCCGGTGCGCAACCACCCTTGATAAAATGCCTCTGCGGTCGCCTCCGGACGGTTCCAGTAGCCGGGGGTGATGGTATCGCCCCGAACCCAGATTTCGCCGACCTGCTGTTCATCCGGCCTCACCGGCTCACCATTTTCATCCACGACTTTTAATTCCACCGTCATAAGGGGCCGGCCGGTTTTGGCCCTGTATTTAAATTGTTCCTCAGGCGGACGTTGGTGTAAGTGTTCCTTTAAGATGCTCAGGGTCAGATAAGGGCTGGTTTCGGTCATGCCGTAGGTTTGAATGTAATCGCAGCCGAGGACGTCGATAATTTTTCTGACCAGTTCGGGGGCAATCGGGGCGCCGCCGCTGAGTATGGCTCTCAGGCTTGAGAAATCGTATTTCTCTACCTGTGGGTGTTTGATGATCAGGTTGAGCATGGTGGGAATCAGGTTGCTCAGGGTGATGCATTCCTTTTCAATGGCCGCCATTACGGCCTGGGCCTCGAATTGACCGACCATGACATGGCGACCGCCCACCCAGGTAACGGCAAATGTGGCCCAGGCATCCGCCAGATGGAACATGGGCGCGATATGACCCCAAATATCACTGTCGACCAATTTGAGTTCCGCGATGGTTGCCAGGGCATGCAGCACCACATTTTTGTGGGTCAACATGACGCCTTTGGGTTTTCCGGTGGTGCCGCTGGTATAGTATAGATGGGCCACCTGATCTTCCGGCATCGAAACCGGTGAGAATGAACCGGCATGGGTTTTGATGACGGTGTCGTAATCCTGGGACGCTAGATCGGTGGGTCCGGCGGGGGCTTCACCCAACCACAGGATTCCCTCCAGAGGTGTTTCTTGCGCGAGCGTGTCTTTGACCAGTGAGGAGAACTGCGCTCCGGCAAGCAACCATCTGGCACCGGAATCATTTAATATAAAGGCAATTTCCTTGGAAGACAGACGGAAATTCAAAGGAGACAGGATCGCCCCCATCCCTGCCGCCGCATAATAAGATTCCAGAAACATGTGGGAGTTGACTTCAAGAATGGCGATGCGATCTCCGGATTGAAGTCCATGTGCAACCAGAAAGCGGGCCAATGCTGCGGCGTGCTCTCCGATCTGCAGATAGGTGAAAGAACGCTCTCCGTCCACCACGGCAGTCTTATCCGGATACAGATCCATGGCTTTAACCAGTGTTGCCCCGATATCCAAAGGTCTCTCCTTTCTTTGTTAGAGTCTTATAGGATAAGCAACTACATACGGTATCCCATCATTTTCGAAAAGTCTTCGGCGGTTCGCAGCAACGCCTGCAAGCAGGCATTACGATGGTCGCTGTCCCGGAAACGGTTTTCCGGTATGGCCAGACTGATGGCAGCCACAAGCATCCCCTTGTGGTTGAGGATGGGTGTGCTCAATGAGCCAAGACCCGGGTTTCGTTCCCCCAGGCTGATGGCAAAACCCTGCTTCTTGGTGATGGCGATTTCGGATCCCAGCCGGTCGATATCTGTAATTGTATTTTCAGCCAGGGGGGCCAAGTCCGCTTTTTTCAAGTAGTTTTCAATAAAACTCTGGGGACTGAAAGCCAACAGGCATTTTGATGATGCGCCGGCGTGCAGGGGGGACCGGGTTCCCACGGGCATGCTGGCCTTCAGGTGCCGGGGGGACTCCAGAGAATCAATACAAAGGCGCTCGCTGCCGTCAATGACATTCAAATGAACCGTTTCCTGTGTGCGGGCCGACAATGCCGTCATGGCAGGCAGGGCTATTTGGGTGATGGAATACGTTTGTTGGAGCGTTTCCAGAAATTGAAAATAGATGTGACCCAAACGATACTGCCGGGTATGAGGGTCCTGGTCTACAAAGCCGTGTGCCTTAAGGATCTGCAACAACCGTTGAACCGTGGCGGGGCTAAACTGAAGGTGGGTGCTTAATTGCCTGACCCCCCACGACGGTCTTTGCGCCTTAAAAGCCAAAAGGATTTTTATGGCTTTTTCGACTGAATTTAAACTTGACCGGTTTTGTTTCATAATATAAAACGCCGTTCTATTATATGCCAGTTATTACCGGCCATGTCAAGGCTTTGGGCAGAGCTGATTTTGGAATTTGACGGGCTTATGGCGGCAACCAATGTCATTTGCAAGAAACCATTTAGGGTATCATCCGTTATAATCCAATGATACTGAAGCGGCATTGTTCACAAAAGACCCGTTGCAAAATCACTTGACAAAAGAAGACAAGCATAGCTATGAGTTAGCTACTTTTTAAACTATGTTTCATATCATAAAACAAGTTTGATTGTTCACTAAAACGAGAACTTTTCCTTTGCCGGGATACCTGTCCCGCTGAAAAGCGGGATCAACGGCAAAGGAAAAAGGTTAATCTTTTCTCTGCGATCTGGCTCGAGCGAACAGACTGTGTCACAATTCGTCATCCCGGCCGAGCCCCGTAACCTGTCCGGCGAAGCTCTTAGCGAAGACGGAAGCGGGGTGCTCGCCCTGTTAAATTCCGCTTCGCGGACACCCTTTAGGGTGATTTAACGGGGCAAGCCGGGATCCAGTAATGGCCTGTTAACATTAGAAAATTCTGGATTACCTTTCGACTTCGCTCAGGGTGGTGCCTTCGACATGAGCTCAGGCCGAATGTAGCTTGTCGAACCACGGATCTTATTCGCCAAAGGCGAATTCGTCCGGAATGACGACTTTTTGCGAAGTGTGACACAGTCTCGAAGCGGGCGGCTTATTTTCACTCGTCTATACGCAAAGCATAGCTTGGGCCATCCCGCTTAGCAGCAAGGTTTAAGGGATTAATTAATAGGACTGTTTATTAAGGAGGAAAAAATATGGATTTTGCTCTTTCAGAGGAACACGAGATTTTAAGATCGATGGTTAAAGATTTTGCAGCCGAAAAGATCGCGCCGTTCGCGGACGAATGGGATGAAAAACATCACTTTCCTTACGAAGAAGTTATAAAACCCATGGGTGAACTCGGTTTGTTCGGATCCGTCATCCCGGAAGAATACGGCGGGTCGGACATGGGCTGGCTGGCGGCCGTGATCATCACCGAAGAAATCGCCAAGGCCTCGAGTTCATTGCGCGTTCAGGTGAATATGCAGACCCTTGGATGTGCCTTCACGATCTATAAATACGGCAGCGACGAATTAAAACAAAAATACATCTCCAAACTGGTCAGCGCGGAATATATGGGTGCTTTTGCCATGACGGAACCGGATGCCGGATCCGATGTTATGGCCATGAAGTCAAAAGCCGAAGACAAGGGAGACCACTGGCTCTTGAACGGTAACAAAACCTGGATTTCCAATGCCAACATCGCCGACGTGATCGTCTATTACGCCTATACGGATCGTTCCCAAGGTTCCAAAGGGCTTTCCGCCTTTGCGGTGGAATTAAAGAATTTTAACAATGTCCGCACCACCGATCTTGATAAGATGGGGTCGCGATCATCACCCACCGGGGAAATATACTTGACCGATACCAGAGTTCCCAAAGAAAACATTCTCGGAAATCCGGGAGACGGGGCCAGGATTCTTTTCGGATCCCTCAATCAAACCCGACTGTCCGCCGCTGCCGGCGCGGTTGGGGTTGCCCAAGCATGTTTGGACGAGGTAATTAAATATTGCAATGAACGCAAACAGTTCGGCAAACCAATCGGCGAATTTCAAATGAACCAGGATTTGATTGCGCAAATGTCGGCCGAGATAGAAGCGGCCCGTCTGCTGGTTTATAAGGCCGCCTGGGTCAAGGATCAGGGCAGCCTCAACAACGGACTGGACGTGGCTCAGGCAAAATATTTTGCCGGCGAAGTCGTGACCAAATGCGCCAATTATGCCATGCGGATTCTGGGAGCCTACGGCTATTCAACCGAATACCCGGTGGCCCGCTATTTTCGAGACACACCCACATACACCATGGTGGAGGGATCGGCCAACATCTGTAAATGGATCATCGCACTCGATCAGCTGGGAATCCGCAAGGCCAATCGATAAAATAACAGCGCTGGCTTTGAAAAGGGATTTGCAACCACTTCCAGGGAAATTTCTTGACAAGAGGGAAAAGACTTTTTACGAGGTCATCAATCACAAAACATTGCAGAAAAATTACAGGAGGAATCCATGAAACAAGTCGTAATACTCGGTGCCGCCCGAACTGCGGGGGGCAAGTTCAGCGGTTCTCTGGCACCCTTGACCGCACCGCAATTCGGTGCCCAGGTCGTCCGTGAGGTCATCAAACGCTGCGCCATTGAACCGGATGTGATCGATCAGACCATATTTGCCAATGCCTGGCAGGCCGGTGTCGGACCCAATCCGGCAAGGATTACCGCTGTAAACGCAGGGGTCCCTGTAGACGCTCCGGCGGTCTCCATCAACGTGCGCTGCGGATCCAGCATACAGTCGTTGATCTTCGGCGTTCAGGCCATCAAGGCCGGGGACGTGAACACGGTGTTGGTCGGCGGGACCGAAAGCACCAGCCAGATACCCTATGCATTGCCCAAGGCGCGTTTCGGCTATCGCATGGGCAAAGGTGATATTGTAGACCTGATGCACCAGGACGGTTTCTTGTGCCCGTTGGGCGGGGGCTTGATGGGGGATCTCACCGATGCGCTGGCCAAGGAAATGGGGATCACCCGTCAGGAGCAGGACGAATTCGCAGCCGATTGTCACAACAAAACCGAAGCGGCTGTCAAGGCCGGCAAGTTCAATGATGAGATTGTACCGATCGAGGTCCCGGGCCGCAAAGGGGCGGTGAATGTATTCAAAGACGAGGAAATCTACCGCAGCGGCGTCACGGCCGAATCTTTGGCCAAACTATCGCCGGTATTCAACAAAGACGGCACGATTACCGCCGGCAATGCCTGTGCCCTTTGTGATGCCGCGGCCGCCCAGGTGCTGATGGAGCGGGGCAAGGCCGAGGAAATGGGCTTGAAACCCCTGGCAGTCGTTCGCGGCTATGCTTTTGTCGGCTATGAACCCAAGCGGTTTGGCAAGGCTCCGGTCAAAGCCATCCCGCTGGCCCTGGAGCAGGCCGGTTTGTCGCTTTCCGATATCGATCTGATCGAACTGAACGAAGCTTTCGCCGCCCAGTACATTGCTTGTGAACGCGAGCTGAAACTGGATCGCAGCAAGGTCAATGTCAACGGCGGCGCAATTGCACTCGGTCATCCGGTGGCAGCCACCGGTTCTAAAATTCTGACCACACTTCTTTATGCGATGAAAGACCGCAATGCACAACTGGGCCTGGTGAGCGCCTGCATCGGCGGCGGCAATGGTGTGGCACTGGTAGTCGAAAGACTCAACTAGAACCCATCTCAAAAATGCGTCTAGGGGTCCCGTGCTGCGTTGCGGGCCGGCTCAAAATGCTCACATACTATCGTGTATGCTCCGCTTTTTCGCCATTCCGCGCCTTGCCCTGAACCCCGATCCACTATTTTTGAGATAGGTTCGAGTTTCTTAAAAGTTGTTTTTGTGTTTTTCATGACAAAAAATATGGATAACACCTAAATTCAACTTGGAACCTTGAACTTTGAACCCTGAACATTTTGTGTTCCGGCTGGTCCGGATTATGGAGGTTTTATCATGGAAATCAAAAAAGTTGCTGTCATCGGCGCCGGTACCATGGGGGGCGGAATTGCCCAGCTTTGCGCCCAGCAGGGAATCAATGTTGTCATCGCAGATATCACCAAGGACTTGTCCGACAAGGCCTTAACCCGGATAGAAAAGGGTCTGGCGCAACGCGTGGAAAAGGGTAAAATCGCAGCCGCAGAAAAGGATGCCGTCCTCTCACGCATCGCAACCGCCGGTGATCTTTCTCCGGCCGGAGACGCCGACATTGTGATTGAAAGCATCATCGAAGACCTGGAAATCAAGAAAAAAGTCTTTGCGGAGCTGGACCAACTGGCCCGGCCTGGTGTTGTCCTGGCCACCAATACCACGTCGCTTTCGATTTCGGCCATGGCCGATGCGACCAATCGACCCGATAAAGTCGTGCAAATGCACTTTTTTAATCCACCGGTCATCATGAAGCTGGTCGAAATCATGCCCGGCCAAAAAACCTCGCAGGAGACCCTGCAGGCAGCGGAGGCTTTTGCCAAACAGCTCGGCAAAGATCCGGTGGTCTGCAAGAATGAAGCCCCGGCCGGCATCGTCAGCCGGATTTTGGGTCAGCTGCTAAACGAAGCGACCTGGCTGGTGGCTTCAGGTATAGCAGAGCCGTCAGACGTGGACAAGGCCATGAAGCTGGGGGCCAATCATCCCATGGGACCGTTGCAGCTCATTGATTTGATCGGTCTGGATGTCCATTGCGCAAAAATGCAAACCCTGGGCGATGTGCTGGATGATCCGCGCTACAAGTATCCCAGGCTGCTGGATGAAATGATTGAAGCCGGCCGATTGGGCGTGAAATCCGGCAAGGGATTCTATGATTATGGAGATAAGTAATGTTTGAAAACCTATTGTTTGAAACAGCGGGTCCCATTGTGACCCTGACCGTCAATCGGCCGGATAAACGCAACGCCGTTGACAATGCTACCGTCGAGGAGATCGATCAAGTCCTGGCACAGGTGGAAAAAAATCCCGAACTTCGGGTGCTTATTTTGACGGGCGCCGGCGACAAAGCCTTTGTCGCCGGGGCCGACATCCGCGAATTGGACAAGCGGGATACCATACTGGGCCGGGTTGAAACACGCCGCCGCCAGGAGGTCTATACGCGAATTGAACAGCTCGAAATCCCGTCCATTGCAGCCATCAACGGCTGGGCCCTCGGGACCGGTCTCGAACTGGCCATGGCATGCACCCTGCGGGTGGCATCTTCGACGGCCAGCCTGGGACAGCCCGAAGTAAAGCTGGGGATCACTCCGGGAGCCGGCGGCACCCAGAGGCTGCCCAAACTGGTTGGACTCGGACGGGCCATGGAGATGATTTTAACCGGTGAGCCGATAAACGCCGAAAAGGCTCTCGCAATGGGGCTCGTCAACAAAGTGACCGAGCCTGACCGACTCATGATCGAGGTCCACAAACTGGCCGAAACCTTGGCTGCCCGCCCGAGGCTCGCCATCCAGTATGCCAAAGAGGCCGTACTGCGATCCTCCGAAGGGTCTCTGGCTGAAGGTCTGGCCCGCGAGTCGTATTTGCATGCCCTTTCCTGCGGCACCCGGGATAAAAAAGAGGGGGTGGCTTCTTTCCTGGAAAAACGCAAACCTAAATTCAGCGGGATGTAAAAAGCCTTCAATGGTTATCAATTTATCTGCTCTGTTCATTAGCTTTGAACCTTGCCTGCCCCGTTAATTTTTTATTGCACCTTCCCTGTAAGTCTGGAAGGCCAGAATGTGTCTGGCTTTCCAATTTATTCAACCGGGGCGAAGATCATTTAACTTGGGAACTCGGAACTTTGAACCAGCAACTAGGAGTGTTAAACGATGATTCCTTATTTTGGAAAAATGAAGGAATTCGGCCGGGAGCTCAGCAAGGGTCAGATACTGAGCACCGAAGATAACCTAAAACAAATTAAAGACGTAGAGGCTGAGGTCAGGCAAGAGATCGAAAAGGTAAAAGCGGCCGGTTTGCCGGAAGAAAAAATCAATGCCAGGGGGCAATTGACCGTGTGGCAGCGGTTGCGGCAATTGGTTGATCCCGGGACCTGGTGCCCGTTGCATACCCTTTTCAACCCGGAGGACAACCCTGAAGGGACCAACAACGTCATCGACGGTCTGGGTAAAATTGCCGGCAGATGGGCGGTGATTATCGGTTTTGACAACAAGGTATTTGCCGGTGCCTGGCTCCCGGGTCAGTCCGAAAATGTATTGAGAGTAACCGACCTTTCAAAATTATTAAACATCCCTCTAGTTTGGCTGGTAAACTGCAGCGGTGTCAAGCTGACCGAGCAGGAAAAATTTTACGCCAGTCGCCGGGGTGGCGGCACTACGTTTTTTCGACATGCCGAACTGGAAGTTATGGGGATTCCGGTTTTGGCTGCGCTTTTCGGCACCAACCCCGCCGGAGGCGGCTATCATGGCATCAGCCCCACTATTCTTTTTGCACACAAAGACTGCAACATTGCCGTTGGCGGAGGCGGTATACTCAGTGGAATGTCCCCCAAGGGATATTTCGATGAAGAAGGCGCCGAACAGCTCATTAAAGCTGCTAAGCAGTATAAAGTCGAGCCGCCGGGTTCTGTCAAAATCCATCACGATGAAACCGGCTTTTTCAGATATGTCTACGATGAAGAAACTGAAGTGCTGGAGGCTGTCAAAACTTACATGAAAGACATGCCGGCCTACCACCCCAGGTTTTTCCGAGTGGCAGAACCCAAGGCGCCCAGATTTCCGGCTGAGGATCTGTATCGTTTGATCCCCTTTAACCAGAAACAGATGTATGACTTTGATGAAGTCCTGGCGCGCCTGGTGGATGGCAGCGAGCACATGGAATTTCGGCCGGATTATGGCCCCGAAGTCTATACGGGCCTGGTTAGGATCGATGGATTTTTAATCGGGTGTATCGGCAACCGGCAGGGTTATCTTGGGGAGGATTATCCGGGCTACGCTCCCTATCCGGGCATTGGCGGAAAACTCTACCGCCAGGGACTGGTCAAGATGAATGAATTTGTCACGCTGTGCGGACGGGATCGGATTCCGATCATATGGTTTCAGGATACCACCGGCATCGATGTCGGCGACCTGGCTGAAAAGGCTGAACTCCTGGGGCTGGGACAGGCGCTGATTTATTCCATTCAACAAACACAACTTCCTATGATGTTGATATTATTGAGAAAGGGAACCGCCGCGGCCCATTATATCATGGGCGGCCCGACGGCAAACCGGCACAATACGTTCACCCTAGGCACCCCGACCACTGAAATTTACGTGATGCATGGTGAAACTGCCGCAGCGGCAAGTTTTTCCCGCCGCCTGGTAAAGGAAAAGGACGCCGGAAGAGCGCTGGATCCGGTGATCGAAGCCATGAACAAGATGGTCCAGGAATATTACGACAATTCCCGGCCCATCTATTGCGCCCGGCATGGCTTTGTGGATGAAATCGCAGAAATGGTTGATATTCGCAGATATATGTCGGCATTTGCCGGTGGGGCCTATCAGAATCCGAGATCGATTTGCCCCCATCATCAAATGCTTTTGCCGCGCAGTATTATGGGGTAATGTTAGCGGCACCGATTTTTTGTTTGACATGTATATATCATTTTCCTATGGTGCCTTCAATAATCCCCAATTACCAAAGATCAATTGACCCAAAGGTGACCGCGATGGGGCCATGCGGCCGCCGAAGCGACTTCAATCAAGGCCCTAAACTAGACAAGAGAGCCCAGGAGTAGACAGACTTGACCAATGGCCAAGCGTCTATGGCATCAATCGGTTAATAAAAAAAGGAGGTCATTATGAGAAAAGTTTTTGTCGCAGCACTGGTACTGATCTTTTCGTTTGCCTTCATGGCGAGTGCCCCGGCCGCGGAAATCAAGGTGGGGACACTTCTTGCCCACACGGGTCCGTTGAAGGAATTCGGTCCCAACATTCAAAATGGCGCCGTTTTGGCCGCTAAACAAATGGCTGCTGCCGGATTCGAAATCCAAATGATCCATGAGGACAGCGAGACATCCGCCATCCCGGCAACCAATGCGGCCAAAAAGCTGGTGGAAATTGACAGGGTTGTGGCCATCATCGGTGCCCTGGCCAGTGGTGTCACCGTTCCGGTTGCCGAGTCGGTAACCAGCCCCAACAATGTCATCATGATCTCGCCGGCGTCCACCTCTCCCTTGATTACCGTATTGCCGGCGGACCAAGGCAGGGATTTTCTTTTCCGGACATGCCCTTCAGACGCTCTTCAGGGTGTTGTTGCCGGCAGGTTGGCGGCTTCGTATAATGCAACCGCTGCCGTGCTTTACGTCAACAACCCCTATGGGCAAGGACTGGCCGAAGAATTCAAAAAATCCTTTGAAAAAATGCGGGGCAAGGTTCTGGCCATGGTGCCCCATGATGAAAAAGCCGCAGAATCCTATACCGCTGAGCTCCGCAAGGCCCTGGCCGGAAACCCCGACAGGCTCTGTGCTTTCAGTTACCCGGAGCATGCCAAGGTCTATCTCAAAGAAGCCATAGAGTTTTTCAATTACAGAAAGTTCCTCTTCTGTGACGGCACCAAATCTCAGGATATCGTCAAGGCTCTGGGGGCCAGGAATGTCGAAGGCATGCGGGGTACGGCACCCGGCAGTGCCGGCGGCGAACCCTTCTTCATGTTCAACACCGACTACAAGGCCGAATACGGCCAACTGCCGCCGCTGCCCTTTATCACCAATGCCTATGACGGTGTGGCCGTTGTCGGTCTGGCCGCTTATGCGGCCAAGGTAAAAGGCCTGGCATTGAATACCACCAACATTCGGGATCAGCTGAGAATCGTTGCCAATCCCCCCGGTGAAGTCATCAAACCCGGTGAGTTCAAAAAGGCCTTTGATCTATTGAAAGCCGGCCAGCAGGTTAATTATGAAGGCGCAGCCGGTTCCGTTGATTTCGACAAAAACGGCGATGTTATCACCCCCATCGAAATCTGGAAATACCGCGGGGGCGAGATTGTCACGGTTAGTATTCAATTCCTGAAATAATCGTTAAGATCGCATAAACAAAAAAAGAGGGGTCATTCAACCCCTCTTTTTTTGTCCGGCTTGCTCCCCGACAAGCCCTCCTCAGTCGATCATTTTGGATACCGCCTTCTCTTCTCCTAAAAGACCCTGGGGCCTGTAAACCAGGATAATCTCCAAAAGTATGCCGATGAGCAGAAAACGAATATAGGGTGCCCGGGCCTTTAGGGTGTAGGGAAGCAGATCGGTGGCGAATTTGGTACCGATCCAAATGCCCCATATCACATAGGCGCCCAGGATAGCCCCTTTGTTGTTGCCGCTGCCCCCGGCCATCAGCATCACCCAGATGATGAACGTGCCGTACAGGGGGGTGAACACACTCGGTGAAATCGCTTTGGTGTAATGGGCATACAACGCCCCGCCGATACCCATCACCATGGCGCCATATACCAGGGACTGCATTTTAAAATTAAATATGTCCTTGCCGCTCATGGCGGCCGACACCTCGTCTTCCCGGATGGCCCTCAAGACCCGACCCCACGGCGAGCGGATGGCCCGTTCAATCGAAAAATAGATAATCACCATGATGAGCACAATAATCGGCAGGTAGATATAGTTGTAATATTTCGGATCTACCAGGTTTTGCAGGGGTTGCGGAAGGCCCATCAGTCCTCTCGGTCCGTTGGCCAGCCAGTGTTCATTGTTGAAGACGAGTCGAAAGGTTTCAGCGATGCCCAAGGTCGCGATGGCCAGATAGTCCTCGCCCAGACGCAGGGTCGGGATACCGATCAGAAAGGCAATAAGTCCGCAGATCAATGCCGCCCCCGCCAGACCAAAAATAAAGGGCAGATCGAGGCCGAAAATCTGGTGGACATAATGGGCATAAATGCCGGTGGGCTGGGGAGTTGTAATCATGGCCGTGGTATAGGCCCCGATGCAAAAAAATCCGGCGATACCGATGTTAAACAATCCCGTGTATCCCCATTGAATGTTTAAACCCAGACAGAACACGGCATAAATGCTGGCCATAATCGCCAGCGATACCAGATAGGCAATGATTCCTTGAATTTCCATTATCGGCTACTACCTCCGAATATGCCTTTCGGCCTTATTAAAAGAATTAAAATCATAATGACAAAGGCAACCGCGGGTTTGTAGGTGGGCATCAGAAAAGCGGTGGAGACCTGTTGAGCAATGCCGATGACCAGACCTCCCACCAGGGCGCCGTACATATTGCCGATGGTACCCAAAATGGTGGCGGCAAACAGCGGAATCAGAAAATGCCAGCCCATATAGGGGTGCAATTGGACATCGATGCCGTATAGAATGCCGCCGGCAGCCGCCAAGGCCCCGCCGATTCCCCAGGTCCAGATAATGATGCGCTCGGTGTCGATGCCGGACACCAGGGCCAGCTCCATGTTGTCGGCTGTGGCCCGCATGGCCTTGCCCATTTTTGTTTTTTGCAGGAAAAGATGAAGCGAACCGATCAGGGTTAAAACCAGCAGGAGGATAAAAATCTGATCCGGTCTGATCTTAACCCCCAACGGCAATGCCACTGCGGGTCGTAATATCCCCGGCCGGTAAAACAGCGAGTCTGCGCCCCACAGGATAAGTATGATCATGCGCAGAATAAATGCAGCCCCCAGCGAGGACATCACCATGATGACGGTGACACTTTTTTTGGCTCGCAGCCTTTGATAAAGGATTCGGTCGAGCGCGATGGCCACCCCCGCCACAACGGACATGGACACCGGAAAAGCAATCAGCATGCGCCATCCAAAGGAAAGGGCGCCGAAGTTGGTATCCGGCACACCGATCCAGGCCAAGACCCCGGTCACCATAAACAGGGCGACGTATGCCCCGGTGGACATTAAATCGCCGTGGGCGAAATTGGCAAAGCGAATGATCCCATAGACCAGGGTCAGACCAATGGCCCCTAAAGAAATGATGCTGCCAAATACAATACCATAAACTATAAGCTCCAGCATGCTTATCCCCTAAGATCGATCTCTACCGATAACCCGTCTTGAAATAGAGGGTTGAAAGATTGGCAAATAGAATCAGGGTACAGAAAATTTGAAATCCGAAGCCCGAAATCCCTGGCCCAGACCTGGATTACAAGTAACTATTTTATATGCTTGAAACCCCCGTAGATTCACTTTTATCGATACCAACTACTCTCAGTCGCGCCAGGGCAGGTCGAAACAAATCCTAAATTTTCACCCTGTGGAATCCTCCCGAGGAGGGCCGCCAGTTGGCGGCATTCCACAGGGCGGGTGTCCCAATAACCAAAACAATAAGGGTCTTCGACATCATTCAAGTCATGAATTTGTTTGGGTCATTTGAATTTTGGCGATTCGAGTTTGTTTCGAATTTCGATATTCGGATTTTTAAGCAACAACCACTTAGTATATAATCATCGACTGTTCGTTCACTATAATTGGAGGATCCGTTCATCCTCCCAAATATAACCGTCCGACTTCTTTGTTGTTGAGCAGTGCATCACCGCTGTCATCGAGAACATTTTTGCCCATCGCCAAGACATAGCCATGATGCGCCATTTTCAGTGCCTCGCGCGCGTTCTGCTCCACAATGATCATGGATACACCGGTGGTATTGATCTCGACAATCTTCTCGAATATGCTTGAAACCAGTACCGGGGCCAGACCTGCCGAGGGTTCGTCCAGCAGCAAAACCTCGGGGTCCAGCATCAGGGCCCGGCCCATGGCCACCATTTGTCTTTGCCCCCCTGAAAGTTGGCCCGCCTTTTGGTTTTTGCGTTCTCCCAGAACCGGGAAAAGTTCATAGATTTCCTCCATTCGCCCGCTGTAATCGTCGGTTCGGATAAAGGCTCCCATTTCCAGGTTTTCCTCGATTGTCAAAGACGGAAACACATTGTCCACCTGGGGGACATAACTGATGCCCCGCTTGGCGACCCTGTCGGGTTTAAGCCCGGAAATATCTTCGCTCTTCAATGTGATTTTTCCGTTGCGCGGTTTCAAAATGCCAAAAACGGTTTTGAGTAGGGTGGACTTTCCGGCGCCGTTGGGGCCGATAACGGATACGATGTGTCCGGTTTCCACCTTCAGATCGACTTCGAAGAGGATGTCAATTTCGGTATAACCGGCCGTCACTTTTTCCACTTGCAAAATTGTCATCGGTACTGCCCACCTAGATAGGCCTCCAGGACCTGCTTATTGGATTTTATTTCCTCCGAAGTTCCCTCCGCCAATTTTTTGCCCTCGCTCATCACGATCACGGGGTTGCAAAGTTTCATGACCAAATCCATGTCATGCTCGATTAAAAAAAACGTGATCCCTTTCTCGTCACATAACGTCTGGATATTGGACATCAGTTTTTTCATTAACGTCGGGTTGATACCGGCGCCGGGTTCGTCCAGCAGCACCATTTCTGGATCGGCCATCATGCTGCGGGCCAATTCCAAAAGTTTTTTTTGGCCACCGGAAAGCGAACCGGCATATTCGTCCCTGAGATCGATCAATTCGACAAACTCAAGGACTTCCAGTGCCTTGTCTTTGTTTTCCCTTTCCTGTTTTTTGACACCTGCCGGTTTGAACCAGGTGTTCCATATTTTTTCCCCTGTTTGACGATCCGGCATGAGCATCAAGTTCTCAAGGACGCTCATCTGGGAGAACTCCCGGGTGATCTGAAAGGTTCGGTAGATGTTTTTGGCAAAAACCTTATGGGGCGCCAGACCGCCGATTTCCTGGTCTTTGAAAAGGATGCTGCCCCGTTCGGGTTTGTAATGTCCGGTGATCACGTTGAACAAGGTCGTTTTTCCGGCACCGTTGGGGCCGATCAGCCCGGTGATCGAGCCCTTCCCGACCTCCAGGGAACATCCATTGACAGCCTTGAGACCGCCGAAACTTTTGTGGACATCCTTGATTTCAAGCATACGGTATCCTCGTGAAGTTTTCTATCGGCAATCCGGGATGGGTTGAGTGGTCCAATCCGGGTTGTTTGCAGGATTCGTGTGATCTATCGGTCTATATCCTAAATATGTCTTGCGTGTCAAAGAAAAAGATGAAAGGCAACACATTGAATTGACTGGGAGAAAATCCGGTCTTTTTATTTCCGTTTTGATGATTAACATATAACATTGCTGAGATGGGAAAATTTGATTTGGCAGAAAAACATCACAACATTTTACGCGACCTCGGTTCACCGGAAGCCGGCGAACTTGAGGAATTCATCACGCGGCTGAAAAAGAATACCTGATGAAAAACCCGGCGATTCAAATCAGGGGCGCACGCCAGCACAACCTCAAAGGCATTGACGTTGAGATCCCTTTAAACCGGATCACCGTCATTACGGGCGTCAGCGGATCAGGCAAATCCTCATTGGCCTTTGATACCCTTTATGCCGAGGGTCAACGCAGGTACGTTGAGACCTTCTCTCCGTATGCCCGCCAATTTATGGACCGGATGGATCGCCCGCTGGTGGATAAAATTGAAGGCATTCCGCCGGCCATCGCAATTGACCGTAAAGATCCGGTTCGGACGTCACGCTCGACAGTCGGTACCATGACCGAAATCACCGACTACGTCAAACTGCTGTTTGCCCGCCGGGGACAACTTTTCTGTAAAAGTTGCAGCAAACCCGTTAAACCGGACACACCGGAGCAAGTCTGGCAACGTGTCCGGGATTTCCCGGCCGGCTCGGAGGTCATTATCACCTTTCCGGTGCCGGCCACAGGACTGCCTGCTGATCACATCCGCGCATCGCTGGTGTCCATGGGATACGATCGATACTTTCAGCAAGGGACGATTGCGGCACTGGCAAATTGGGCACCGGATGGTGAAAATTCCGTTTTGAACATTGTGGCAGACCGGATCATGCTCGGCCCCAGGAGTCGGGGGCGCATCCTAGATTCGGCCGAAATGGCATTTCGCTTCGGCCATGGCCGGCTGGATGTCTGGATAAACAGGGACCAGCATTTTGCCTGCAGCAGCGCGCTTGAATGCGCCGGGTGCCGCATAACATACAATCAACCGATACCCAATCTGTTTTCGTTTAACAGCCCGATCGGGGCCTGTGAAACCTGCCGGGGATTTGGACGAACCATCGGCGTCGACCTGGATCTGGTTATCCCTGACCCGGATTTATCCTTGAGTCAAGGCGCCATCAGACCCTGGGGTAAGCGCCAAGATCACCACCCTGAATTCGGTGATCTGCAAGATTTTTGCCGGCGCCAAAAGATCCCCATGAATCGGCCTTTCCGGTCTCTCGACCCAAAGCATCGCAAAAGCATTATCGAAGGAACGGCCTCCTATTACGGCATCGCCGGATTTTTCGAGTGGCTCGAATCAAAAACATACAAAATGCCGGTGCGGGTATTTCTTTCCCGTTATCGCAGCTACGATATCTGCGCCGCTTGCAAGGGGACAAGGTTCAAAGAGGATACGATGCTTTACCGGTTGGCCGGGCAAACTATTGCCGGGATATACGCGCTGAATGTTGTTGAGGCGATTGATTTTTTTCAGGCCCTCCCCATAAGCAAACATGACAAGGCCAGCCGGCTTGTTCTGGCTGAGATTCGCAGCCGCTTAAACTATTTGCAGGATGTGGGTTTGGGTTACCTCACTCTGGATCGGCAATCGCGCACCCTCTCCGGCGGGGAGGTTCAACGCGTCTCGCTGGCCTCGGCCCTGGGATCTTCGCTGGTCAACACCCTGTATGTCTTGGACGAGCCCAGCATCGGTTTACATCCGCGTGACAATCACCGACTGGTGCGTATCTTACAGCGGTTGCGGGATCTGCAAAATACCGTTGTCGTTGTTGAACATGATCCGGAAATCATCCGCGAAAGTGATTTTTTGCTGGATCTGGGTCCACGGGCCGGAGAAAAAGGCGGGCAGGTGATGTATTTTGGCCCCACCGGGAGCGTAAATGGCTCCCTGACGGGGCAGTATTTGAAAGGCCAGCGACGGATTCCGATACCCGATCGCCGTCGAAAACCCCGAAGGGGGCACTGGATAACTATCGAGGCGGCTGCCGGCAACAATCTAAAGAAAATTGATGTCCGCCTGCCACTGGGTCTGTTCGTCTGCCTGACCGGCGTTTCCGGATCCGGTAAATCAACCCTGGCAGAGGAGATTCTCTACAAGGCCGTCAAAAGATTCAAGGGTGATAGCCAAGGGCGTCCCGGTAAGTATCGCGCAATCAGGGGCCTGGATCGGATTCAAGATGTCGTGTTAATCGATCAGCAATCGATCGGACGAACCCCCCGCGCCAACCCGCTGACTTACACCAAAGCCCTGGAACCCATCCGACGATTAATAGCCGGCACACCGGATGCCCGGGCAAAAAAATTGGGCCCCGGTCACTTCTCCTTCAACGTGGCCGGTGGCCGTTGTGAAACGTGTAAAGGAGACGGATACGAAAAAGTTGAGATGCAGTTTCTATCCGATGTATTCATTACCTGCCCGGATTGCAGGGGCAAACGTTTCAAACAAGAGGTGCTGGACATCCAGTACAGGGGCCTTAACATTCACGATATTCTGACCCTGACCGTTGATCGGGCCTTAATGTTTTTTGATGGAAGCTCCACCGAAGAAAACAAAATCACAGCCGCCCTTAAACCTCTGACCATAGTGGGCTTGGGCTACCTCCGCCTGGGCCAACCCATTAACACCCTGTCCGGCGGAGAAGCCCAGCGCCTCAAACTCTCCCGCCATCTTCGGTACACCGATGGCGCGCCCAAACTTTTCATTTTTGACGAACCCACGACGGGGCTTCATTTTGATGATATTGCAAAACTTCTGGTGGCCTTTCAACGGCTCGTCGCCGAGGGCAATACCGTGCTGGTCATCGAGCACAACATGGACGTCATCAAAACCGCCGATTGGGTGATCGATCTGGGTCCTGAAGGTGGGGATGATGGTGGTCGCATCGTTGCTTATGGGCCGCCTGAACAATTGGCCAGTTGCCGAGCCTCACACACCGGACAGTTTCTCAAAGCTTACTTAAGCGGTCAGGGACGACTGAAATCAGAAAGACCCGAGTCTGCAGCGGTCTCAAAGCCGGTGTCAAAATACGATGGGTCGAGTCGTTCCGGTGTCATTGCCGTAAGCGGCGCCCGGGAGCATAATTTACAAAATCTGGATCTAGCCATACCCCGCAATCAACTCGTTGCGCTTACCGGTGTTTCCGGTTCCGGCAAATCGTCCCTGGCATTCGATATCCTTTTTGCCGAGGGTCAGCGTCGCTATCTGGAAAGCTTAGCCCCCTATGTCCGGCAATACATGCGGATTCTCGAGCGTCCCGAAGTAGATCGCCTGACCGGAATTTCACCCACCGTGGCGATCGAACAGCGCATCAGCCACTCCAGTCGGCGATCGACTGTGGGTATCCTGACCGAAATTTATCACTTTCTGAGGCTTTTGTTCAGCAAGCTCGGTACCCAACACTGCCCGGGCTGCTCCAGGAAACTCATTGCCCGGTCCCAATCGGCTATTGAAGATGAAATTATGCGGCGCTACCGGCAAACCCCCTTCGTCTTGCTGGCCCTGAAAATATCCGGTCGCAAGGGCTTTCATAAAGACGTTTTCTCGCGGGCCATGCGGCAAGGATTTACCCGGGCCAGAATTGATGGTGAATTCAAAACCCTTCACGAAGGTATGGCCTCAAGCCGCTACAATGAACATACAATTGAAGTTGTTGTCGGTGAATTCGGTAAAGAAAAGATCCGGGCCAACCGGCTCCGCCGGTTTGTGGATACGGCCTTAAAAGAAGGAGAGGGCAGTCTTACCGTTTTGAGCAAAAATGGCGGCGAAGAGACATTCAGTCTCCACGGGACTTGCCCCTCGTGCGGAATCGGTCTAAAAAAACTGGATCCGAGGCTATTTTCGTTCAACAGCAAGCAGGGTGCTTGTCCGGGATGTGGCGGGCTCGGGGAAATAGAAGTTGGGAAAAATTTAGGCCTCCCCGCTGAATCAGAGAACGCTACCTGTCCTCAATGCGGCGGTAGCCGCTTAAACGCCGAAGCCCTGGCCGTAAAAATCGGATCCTATTCCATTTGGGATCTTGTAAAAAAATCAGCGGGTCAACTGGACCGGGCCCTCAGAAAATTGAGATTTCAGAACTGGCAACGACCGGTGGCAGATCCCATTGTCAGAGAAATTCTTTCACGGCTTTTCCTGTTGAACCAGTTGGGATTATCCTATTTGTCTCTGGGGCGCAGTGGTGATACGCTCTCAGGCGGAGAGGCCCAACGGGTTAGACTGGCCGCCCAGCTCGGGTCAAACCTTACAGGGGTTTGTTATATTCTGGATGAACCCACCATCGGGCTGCATCCACGGGACAACCGCATCCTTATTGAAGCCCTCAAGTTGCTGAAAACTCGCGGCAATTCGATTCTGGTGGTGGAACACGATGAAGAGACAATCAAAGCCGCCGATACCATTATCGATCTCGGCCCGGGTGCCGGTCAGCAGGGGGGGCGACTGGTCGCCAGCGGGACACTTGCCGATCTGAAAAAAGAGCCTTTATCGATCACCGGCGGCTGTCTCGACGGCCATCCTCGAAAAATCACCTCCCGTCTCAGACCCTTGCTCAATCGCCCGGTCATTTCCATCCGCGGTGCCCATGAGAATAACCTCAAACAGATTGATCTCAAAATCCCGCTTGGTCTTCTGATTTGCGTTACCGGGGTGTCAGGTTCAGGCAAGTCCACCCTTGTGAAAGATACTCTCTATCACGGGATTCGCAACCGCTTACTGAATCAGAATCATAAAGCCGGTCTTTGTAAAGAAATAAAGGGTTGGAAGCAGATTGACCGCATACGGGAAGTGGATCACAGCCCGATCGGCAGAACACCCCGGTCGGTGCCGGCTTCGTATGTTGGGTTTTTAGATGACATCCGCAAATTATTTGCCGGCACCCCTGACGCACGGTCCAAGGGCTTTAAGCCGGGTCGGTTTTCATTTAACCTGGCCGGGGGGCGTTGCGAAGCCTGCAAGGGCCAGGGGCGACCCAAAGTTACCATGAGTTTCTTACCCGATGTTTATGTGCCCTGTGAGTTGTGTCGGGGTTCGCGATTTAATAAAGAGACCCTTTCCGTACGGTATAAAGGGAAATCCATCGCTGAAGTCCTGGAGCTTACCTTTGCGGAAGCCGCAACGTTTTTTGCCGCCGTGCCGGCTATCCGGCGCGCAGTCCAGTTTGTCTGTGATATCGGATTGGGGTATTTGCAGCTGGGTCAACCAAGCCCCACATTATCCGGCGGCGAAGCCCAACGCATCAAGCTGGCACGGCAATTGGTCAAACCTTCCAAAAGCCTTACATTTTACATATTAGACGAGCCGACGACGGGGTTGCACGTTTCGGATATTCAGCGGCTGCTCGATGTTCTGCAGGTGCTTGTTGATCAGGGAAATACAATCGCGGTCATCGAACACAATATGGAGGTTATCAAAGAGGCGGATTATATCATCGATCTTGGACCGGAAGGCGGTGACGACGGCGGCTATATCGTGGCCACCGGGTCTCCGGCGGAGCTTTTGAGTCAGACCGGAAAGTCTCACACGGCCCGTTATCTTAACAAGTATCTCACGACGCCTGAGATATAATTCAGGGACTGGGGAATTTTTGATTCTGAGCCGGACTGCATGGGCCGCGAAAAGCGAATTGATGAAGGATGTGAATCATGAGCCAGCGTGCAAAAGCAGTGGCCAGGCGCATCGAAACCATGAACAATGAGGAGTCAGACGTTATGCCCGAAAAGACCGAAAAGAATCTCGCGTATGCTTTTGCCGCTGAATCAAAGGCCTCGGCCCGCAATGCCGCTTTTGCCAGGAAAGCAGCACTGGACGGATATCCTCAGATTGCCCGATTGTTTCGAGCCGTCTCCGATGCCGAATCTGTTCATGCCCGGCGCTACCTGATGTTAATGCGGGGCAAAATCGGCTCAACCGAGGAAAATCTTGAAGCGGCCTTTCAAAGCGAAATCAAGGCCAACGTGGAAGAATATCCCAAACTGATACAGGATGCAGCGGCTGAGGGCCACAAAGCCGCCTTAAAGGCGTTTTCCCAGGCCCGTGACGTGGAAAGTTTTCATGCCCAGCTTTACAAAAAGGCCATAAACGATATGGTCGCCGAACGCGAAACCGATTATTACGTCTGCCAGGTCTGCGGCTACGTCAACGAAGATAAAGCCCCGGACAAATGCCCCATCTGCGGCGCGGTCAAAGAAAAATTCGAAAAAGTCATGTGAGGCTTTCCGTCGGTCTCCACCGAGATATGAAGCTCCGCGGCAATCTCCGTTTGTTGACAACAGGCAACGGACTTCTGACCACGGGCATTGAGCGTTATCGCTCAAGGGTTCTTTCGGTTTGCCTTACCGGAGATATTTGGCACAACCATGCTCCACTTCGCCAAGCGCTTCGTAACAAAAGATCACAAAATGGCTCAAAAAGAAGTTTCGAAACCACTGCTAGGGATATTTGATAACCATTGGTAAAAATGTAACTTTTAATCATTATGGCTTTGCCGGCGTGCACCTGAAATCCACTGACGGCAACAGCGGCTGTAAGCGGTGCCATTTAACTGCGACTAATAGGCAAAAAAAGATAAAAACGCGAGATTTGAGCATTCATGGAATTAAATGACATGATGGTCTTTGTACAGAAAGAATGAGGAGTATATTATGAAAAAATATATTTTGTTAATTGGAATTATCGCCCTGAGTCTGGTAACCGGATGTTCTTCGATACGAAATAAGCGCCAACCGGAAACTGTTTCCGAAACAAGCATCCAAACCCCGGACATGCAGCCGATGCAATTTAATTATCAAATCAGAGATTCATTGGATGCCCGGGTAACCTTTGAAAATCGTAAAGCTTATAACGCTGTACAATTGGGACTGACGCTTCTGAATAAATGCCGGATCAAAGACTATGTGCCGGCAATCGAGGAGCAGGAGTTTTTTCCGGAGTTTTTTGCGATGGTTAACGTCAACTTGAGCGATGGACTATTGTACATCTCAGAAAAAGAAGCCGTCGCTTTTTCCAAAGCCATGTTCGCCCAGTATCAGGATAAAGTTACACCGGAGGAACATCTTCAAGCGATGCGCCAGCGTCAGGTGGTGGAAAATTTCACGGTGACGCAGTAAAGGACGCTAATCGGGGATGT
>JASFTQ010000005.1:0-42275 GCA_050053515.1 Desulfobacterales bacterium
TTCACGGCAAGATGCCGGGTTGTTGTCTGCCAAGCCTGACGGCGGCAACTGCCCTGCATTTTACAGCTGGTGGTTTATAACGTTCACTCCAGCAAGAACCGACGTCGTGTTTTGCCTTTCTCGGCGGCAATAGCCCTCTGCTCCTTGGAAGCACCGGGGCGATCATCTTGCCGTGAAAAAAATACCCCGACCCCTCATTTACCTAAAAGTGTCGCATCGATTGGGGTAAAGCGGCAAGGTTGACAATGAATAGCCGCATCACTATAATTACGCTTACTAACCGACCGACGGTTGTGTCAAAATACAGAAATATGGCGGCTTTGTAAAAAGTTGATTGGCAGGCCGGGACCGTGTCCTGTTTTGCGAATGAATTTTTCACAGGGTCGTCAAAACCTATCGACGAGAAAGGAAAACGTATTATGGCTGAAGGTGTGATGGAAATTGAAGATGGCAGCTTCGATAACGAGGTATTACAGTCTGATAAGCCCGTGTTGGTGGATTTTTGGGCGCCATGGTGTGGACCCTGTAAAGCAATAGGTCCGATTGTTGAGGAGCTGGCAGGTACATTCGGCGATAAAATAAAATTCGCAAAATGCAATGTCGACAACAACCCTATCACGCCGGGAAAATATGGCATCAAGGCTATACCCACCCTCATGCTGTTTAAGGGGGGCGATGTCGTGGAACAAATTACCGGTATGATGGCTAAATCCAAGCTTGAAGAAGCGATAAATAAGGTATTATAATCAGTTTTGCACCATCGCGCCCAGAAGCAAGGCCAAAGTCTAATGGCGGTAAGCCAGTTCGGTTTGCCGCCATGATTTATTGAAACCGGGGAATCGGCTTATCTTTTGCCGGTTCAGCAATCCAGGTGTTATCATTCATCTTATCATGCGACAAAATAAAAAACAGATTGTTGTAATTTGCATCGCAATACTGCTGGCCTGTTCGGGGTGTTCTCTGTTCAAAACCAAGGATCCGGAGTCCGCAGAGGAGCTCGCCAAAATTGGAATGCGCGAGTTTAACAAAAAAAACTATAACCGTGCTTTAAAAAATTTTGAAAAACTCAGGGACTGGTATCCTTTCAGTAAATATGCCATATTGGCAGAAATAAAGATCGCCGATTCGCATTATCATTTGGAAGAATACGAAGATGCCATCTTCGCATATGAAGAGTTTGCGGAGCTACATCCCCGTAATGAAGCCATACCTTACGTAATTTACCAGATTGGGCGTTGTTATTTTGATCGCGTGGACACAGTCGATCGCGATCAGAGTGTGACCCGCAAAGCACTGGAGACGTTCAAACGACTCAATGAAAAGTATCCTGAGCATCCCAATGCCCTCAGGGTCCAAAAACATATTAACGATTGTCTAAAGAGCCTTGCCGGACATGAATTATATGTCGGTCAATTTTATTACAAAACCAGGCACTATAAAGCAGCCCTTCATCGTTTCAAAGCAGTTGTCTCTAAATATCCTGATGTCGGTCTCCATCAGAAGGCCATGCATTATATCGCCCTGTGTGAAAAAGCACTAGACCGTCAAGATTGAATTCAAAGGAGCAATACTGTGTCTAAGAAATGCGAGATATGCGGGAAAAAACCGATGGTGGGTCACAATGTGAGTCATGCCCATAACGTGACAAAACGCCGTTTTAATCCAAACCTTCAACGGGTCAAAGCGGTTTGGAATGGTAGAACCAAAAAGATGGTTGTCTGTACTGCTTGCATCAGATCGGGTAATGTCATCAAAGCGCCTTAGCGGATACGCTGGGCTGCAAATACATGCTTCACCTTTTTGATAGAAGTCAGTATTTTTTTTAAATGCTGGGTATCTTCAACATCTATGGTAAAAAAGCTTTCTACCATTTTGTTATCCCGGATTTCGGTTTTGGCGCTGATAATGTTGGCGTTGTTTTTGCTGATATTGCCAACAACATCAGCCAGCAATCCCACCCGGTCATAAGAACGAATCCGTATTTTTACGGGATATGTTTCGATAACCTCCTGATTCCATTCCACATCAATCTGTCTTTCCGGATTTAACCTCAATGCATTTACACAACTGGTCCGGTGAACCGTCACCCCATAGCCCCGCGTGATATAGCCCAGTATAGGATCTCCCGGGACCGGCTGGCAACATTTGCCGAATCTTACCAAAATATCATCCGCACCTTTTACAATAACACCACCCTTGGGTTTGCGCTTCCGAACACGGCCGATAAGCTTGTTGAAGATCGATCTCTCGGCTTCCTCTGGTTCCGGTTTCGCCTCAAATTTTCGCACCAATTGCAACGGAGTGATTTTACCATAACCGACATTGGCAATGAGGTCATCAGCGGTCTTAAATCCGAAATCACCGACCACCTTCTGCATTTCTTCCGATTTCAGCAGCGAATTGAAATTTAGGCGGTATTTACGAAAGGCCTTTTCGCACATCTCTCGCCCCAGGGTCAAGCTGCGATCTTTTTCCTGTGTCTTGATCCACTGCCTTATCTTGGATCGCGCTTTAACGGATTTAACAAACGTCAGCCAGTCCTTGCTGGGATGGGCATTCTTTGAGGTAATAATTTCGGCAACATCTCCGGTTTTGAGTTCATACTGCAACGGAACCATACGGCTGTTCACTTTAGCTCCGATGCATTGATTGCCGACCTCTGTGTGGATCAGGTAGGCAAAATCCACCGGAGTGGCGCCCTTGGGCAAGGACTTTACCTCGCCCCGGGGGGTGAAAACGTATACCTCATCGGGGAAGAGATCGATACGGACATTTTCCAGGAATTCCCCGGGATTGCTGAAATTTTCCTGGTTTTCGATAAGATTTTGAATCCAGGCAAACCTCTTGGTTATGTCTTCGTCGGAGCGCCTGCCTTCTTTGTAGCTCCAATGGGCCGCTATCCCGGACTTGGCCACCTCATCCATTTCCCAGGTTCGTATCTGAACCTCTACCCTCTCTCCAAAAGGACCAATGACGGTGGTATGCAGGGACTGGTACATGTTTGATTTGGGACGTGCGATATAGTCTTTGAATTTTCGATCAATCGGCTTCCATAAAGCATGAATGATCCCAAGCGCTTCATAGCATTGGGGTATCGTTTCGAGTATTATGCGAAATGCACTAATATCGTAGATCTCTTCGAATTCCAGATTCTGGGCAATCATTTTCTGATAGATACTGTAATATGCCTTGTTTCGGCCTAACACTTCACATCTCAGATTGGCGGCATCCATCTTCTCCTTGATGTAATTTTTCACTGTTTTGATGTACTTTTCCCGCTCCGCCTGATCTTTGTGCACCATTGATTCTATCTTTTCATATTCCTCCGGAAGAAGGTATTTAAACGATGATTCTTCAAGCTCTTTTTTAATCCAAAAAATGCCAAGCCGAGCGGCAATCGGGGCATAGATATCTAAGGTCTCCTGGGCAATTCTGAATCTTTTATGCGCCTTTTTATGAAACTGCAGCGTTCTCATATTGTGCAAGCGGTCTGCCAGTTTGATCAGAATAACCCGAATATCATCGGCCATGGCCAGTAGCATCTTGCGCAGACTTTCGGCCTGCCGAGCTTTTGAACTGCGAAAAGGAAGCTTGCTCAGCTTTGTAACGCCATTGACAATATGCATTACTTCCGGCCCGAAAGTCTCATTGATTTCTTCCGGTGTTGCCCGTGTATCCTCAACCACATCATGAAGGATGCCGGCGGCAATGCTTACAGCATCGAGGTTCAAATCAACAAGGATTCCAGCCACCTCCAGGGGATGTGAAAGATAGGGTTCTCCCGACAACCGAACCTGTCCTTCATGAACCCTGGCCGAGTAAACATAGGCCCGTTCGATAATTTCCAGGTCGGCACCCGGATGATTCTCGGCAACTTTATCCAGTATGTCATTGATACGGATCATTTTTGATAAAAACAGGGTTCAGGGTTCAAAGGTTGTTAAAAAGGACTTCATAAAACCTTTTTAATCGAAAGTTACTCATTGCCGATGGTTAAAATATCCATTTTTACTGACCTTGAACCCCGGGTACCGCGCCGAAGCCCTTGAGGCGAAGGCGGGGACCCACAAACCTGAACCTCTAGTAGGCCTTTGCAAATACCACCCGACGGCTAGCGGGCGCCGTGCAGCAAATACACTTTCCTTTTCCGATTTCCTTTTGAGTTGTAAATTGGCCTTCAAAGGGTATACAGCGGATCGAGACGCCCAAATCCTCTTTTATCTTCGCTTCGCACTGCTCGGCACCACAAAAGCAGGACAGTGAGAAACCACCGTGAATTTCCGGCTTGACCGAGTTTTTCGGCGTGAAATATTCATAAAAACTTTTATTATCATCAATGATTATAGTGTTTTCCCTTGTGAAAGACAAGGCGCGGTCAAACAGGTGGTCTTGGATTTCATCCAAGATTCGGGTTATCTCAGTAATAAAGACATCGCGTTTTATAGAAACTCTATCTTTGTGATCTTTATCCCGTCTGGCTACAAATACCGAATCTTTTGCGATATCCCGCGGGCCGACTTCAACCCGCAGCGGAATTCCTTTTTTAATCCACTCCCAACCCCTGGCCCCGCCGATATCACGATCGTCGAGTTCCACTTTAAGGGGGCGTTGGTGGTACTGTTTTTCTTTCAGGAGGGCTGAAATGCCCTCGGTATATTCCATGACTTTCGGCCGGTCCGTGGGATTTCTGAAAATCGGCATGAGCACCACCTGCGATGGGGCTACTCGGGGGGGAAGAATGATGCCATCATCATCGCCATGGATCATAATGACGCCTCCGATCAGACGGGTAGACACCCCCCATGAAGTGGTCCAGGCATATTCTTGTTTTTCGTCTGCCGACTGAAATTGGATGCCCGAGGCCCTGGCAAAATTCTGACCTAAAAAATGGGATGTACCGGCCTGCAAGCCTTTTTTATCCTGCATCATGGCCTCGATCGACAGGGTATCCACTGCCCCCGGAAACCTTTCTGAGGCTGTTTTTCTTCCCTTTATCACCGGCATGGCCAAGTACTCTTCGGCAAGTCTTGCGTAAATGTCGAGCATCATGCCGGTGCGCTCTAAGGCTTCATCTTTGGAGGCATGCGCCGTGTGTCCTTCCTGCCACAAAAACTCACTCGTTCTGAGAAACATGCGCGTTCGCATTTCCCACCGGACGATATTCGCCCACTGGTTGATCAATATCGGTAAATCCCGATAACTGCTGACCCATTTAGAAAATGATTCGCCAATGATCGTTTCAGAAGTGGGTCTGACAACCAAAGGCTCCGTGAGTTTGCCGGCGGGAAGCAGACCCCCATCGGATCCCTTCTCAAGTCTGTGGTGGGTTACAACCGCACACTCTTTGGCAAAGCCTTCAACATGCTCAGCTTCTTTTTCGAGAAAGCTCAATGGAATAAAAAGCGGAAAATAGGCATTTCGCACCCCTGTCGCCTTGAACATATCATCCAGCTCGCGTACGATATTTTCCCAAAGTGTATAGCCCCAGGGTTTGATGACCATACAACCCCTGACGGGAGATCTCTCCGCCAAGTCCGATGCTCTTATTACCTGCTGGTACCATTCCGGATAGTCCTCTTCCCGAGTAGGGCTTATCGCTGTAGTCGGTTGTTTCACCATATTTGTCCCCTCTTTGTTCTACCCTATTCTTTTTTATCCCAACTTTTTTCAAATTCCTCGACCGCATTAAGGAGCACCTCAACCAGTTTATCCTCCGGAAACTTTTTCAGGACTTTACCCTTTTTAAAAAGAATGCCGGTACCGTCACCGCCGGCAATTCCAATATCGGCCTCCCTGGCTTCCCCGGGCCCGTTTACCACACAACCCATAATTGCAAGCTTTATGGGCACTGATTTTAACAGAAGCGCTTTTTCAATCCGTTCCGTAATGCCAAAAAGATCAATATTACAACGGCCGCAGGTCGGACAGGATATGAGCTCCGGTCCATGCTGCCGTATACCCAACCCTTTGAGGATTTCATAGGCCACCCGGATTTCCTCCGCGGGATCGCGCGTGAGGGAGACCCGGATGGTGTCCCCGATGCCTTCTGCAAGAAGCATCCCAATGCCTAATGTCGATTTCACGATTCCCGCATAAAGACCGCCCGCTTCGGTAACACCGACATGAAGCGGCAAGTCGGATTTCTTCGCTAAAAGCCGGTAAGCCGCAACTGTGCGCAGGACATCAGAGGCCTTTAAAGATATTTTTACGGCATGGAAATCAAAGGATTTAAGAAGCGCAATATGGCGCAGGGCACTTTCAACCATTGCCTCGGCAGTTACGCCGTTATGTTTTTTGAGAATGTCTTTTTCAAGTGATCCGGCGTTGACACCGATGCGAATCGGAATTTTATATTTTTTAGCACAATCCACAACGGCCTTCACCTTTTTTTCACTGCCGATATTTCCCGGATTTATCCTGAGCCCGTCTGCGCCGGCCCGTGTCGATGCGATGGCCAGTCGATAATCAAAATGAATATCAGCAATGAGGGGGATCCTAATCTTTGCCTTTATGCGAGAAATGGCACTGGCAGCTTCCTGATCCGGCACAGCCACACGAACTATTTCACAGCCGGCCGCCTCCAGTTGCTTTATTTGGGAGACGGTGGCCGGAATATCCTGGGTATGGGTATTGGTCATCGACTGCACCGCAATTGGGGCCAGCCCCCCTATGGCAACATCGCCGACTTTTATTTGACGTGTCTTTTTTCGGTTAATGACTAAGGCCATAACGTATACGCAGCTGAATTGAGGAATTTGAGCTATACTTTTTTAGATTAACAGACGCTTTTCATTACATCAAGTGAAATGGAAGAAATCCCAGTAGCGAAAAACTATTCGTTATGTTAAGTACTTGAGGGGCCGGGGTATTTTTTCCACGGCAAGATGCCGGGTTGTTGCCTGCCAAGCCTGACAGCGGCAACTGCCTCGCATTTTACTGCCGGCTACTTAAAAGGTTCACTCCAACAAGAACCGACGCCGTGTTTTGCCTTTCTCGGCGGCAATAGCCCTCTGCCCCCTGGAAGCACCGGGGCGATCAGTTTGTCGTGGAAAAAATACCCCGACCCCTCAAGTATTTTGTGTTTGAGTTGCTTTACTAATTTCGCTATAGATACCTCATAAAAAATAAGAATTGGAGAAAGGATTGGCAAAATGACCAAGGCCAAAGGGTTCAAATTTTCTGATAAACATCGCGCACAAGATACACCAGAGCCTGCAGTTGAAAACGAAATTGTGAAGCGATCAAAAACAGAGGAAATCCCCTGTGCGGTTGCATTCGAGATCGTGAAAGCCATCCAGGTTTCACCTGCAGAAGTTGGAAAAACCATCGACCTGATGAATTATAAATTGGTAAAGTGCCAGCTGGGACTGTTCGGGTACAAGCCTAAAAAAAAGATTGTAATGCCTCAAGACTCAATAAATCAGGAATTGCAACAGGCAATCCAAGCCGCCCTGGTCAATGGTCAACTATCATGTGATCGCGCCTGGCAGATAGCCGACCGTCATCACGTCCGTAAGATGACGGTCAGCAGCGCTTGTGAGGCCATGGCGATCAAGATTAAGCCGTGCCAGCTTGGCGCATTCTAGGGGGGTATCCTTGGAATAGGTTAAAATTAGAGTGATCATCAAAATATATTCCGATTGTCCGAGGTGCAGGCAGGGGGTAAATTTTTACCGACAGTTATTAGGAAAATCTGAGTGGCAGCAATTGCCATAATTTCGAGGCAGGGGGGTGTTGACCTGCCTTTTGCTGTGGGAATCCAAGATAATTGGGTGGTCTTGAAAAAAGTAGCCCCATGAAATTACGAAAAACACTCACCAAGGAACATTTTTCCGCCGGCAATATTCTCTCCTGGATCGTTGGTCATCCGATACCGGTAATTGCCGGAATTGCCGTCATATCCCTTTTTTTCGCTCTTCAAATCCCCGCACTCTCTTTTAAGACATCTATTTATGACCTTGTCATTGAAAACATTTCGGAGACAAAGCGATATGAAAAATTCAAGAAATTGTTTGGATCTGATGAAATAATTCGTATTGTGATCAAAAGCGATGACATTTTTCACCCCGCCACGTTTCACCGAATCGAGGATTTGGCTGAAAACGCAAGCCGCATACCCGGTGTGCGGCGAACCATAAGCCTGCCGGGAATAAAGAAAGCTGTAGACCCTGCCGGCAGTTGGGATCTGGAAAGATTCGGCGCAGTGATCGCTCCCATTGATCTGTTTCGAAAAAACCTTATTTCATCCGATAACCGAACAACTGCCATTACAATAATCTTAGAAAAGGATGCCGATAAGGATGTCGTGATTCAGGAGATTGATGACCAAATCATTAAGGCCTCATCCAGCTTGTCCCTTTACCAGATCGGCATGCCGATCGTTTCCCAAGCTTTGGTGAATTTCACCAAAGAAGACTTTTCCAAATTGCCTTTAATAACCTTTGGGCTTATCGCAATTATCCTGTGGTGTCTGTTTCGCAAATTTTCATGTTTCTTACTGCCCCTCACGTGTGTTTCCCTGGCCCTGATATGGACTTTTGGCCTTATGGCCTGGACCGGGATCCCATTGTCCATGGTGACCATGATCGTCCCGGTCTTTCTCATATCGGTTGGAACGGCTTATTGTCTGCATATCATTTCCGAATACCTGCACCAGGCGGGGAATGCCGAGTCACCGTCAAAGGCGGCTTTTGTAACCTTTTCAAATATAGCCCTGCCCACCGTCATGGCAGCTTTGACTACCGCCATCGGTCTCGGATCCCTATTGGCCAGCCGCATCACGGCCGTCACCGAATTTGCCATTTTCACCTGCTTCGGTTTATTCAGTATCACATTCATTTTATTCACTTTCTTTCCGGCGGCTTTGGCTCTGATTCCCCTGCCCCGTAAAAAGATTCAGGGTTCCGACAAAATCAGGGGTTTATGGATCCGGTTTTTGCAAAAAATTGCCCGGATCAATCTGAAGCAACAAAAAACCACTCTCTCAATTATTGTTACCATAGCGATTTTTTGTATGATCGGCATGTTCCGCATACAGGTAGAAACCAATCCGGTGGATTATTTTAAGGCAGATACAGCTGTAAGCCACGACTTTCACGACATTTATAAAAATCTCTCGGGGAGTTTTCCCGTCAATATGATCATGGCAAGTAACGCTGAAAACTATTTCGAGAACCCGGGCCACATTAGCGACATTCTCAGGCTCCAACAGTTTCTCGAAAATTTGCCGGGAGTCGACAAAACAGTATCCTTTGCCGATTACTTAAAACTGGTCAACTATGCCATGAACAGTTTCGAACCTCGATACTATGCGGTTCCCGAAGAGGCCTTTGAACTTCGCATGCTGATCAACAACTATACCATGATGTTGGGAGAGGATATGCTCAAAAGTTTCATGAGCAGTGACTTTTCAAAGGCCAATATATTAATGTTGACCCACATCTCATCTTCTCGTAAATTCCTTGAAACCCGCCAAAAAATTCTTGCCCATGTCAATCAGGAATTTTCCAAAGATCTCAATTGGGAGGTAACCGGTTTTGGAATGGTGCTCTCTGCCAGCAGCCACCTTCTGACGGCCGGTCAGATAAAGAGCCTCTCTCTTACCCTGATCATTGTCTTTGGCATCATGTTCATCCTGCTTTTGTCGTTTCGAGGGGGGCTCATCGCGCTTTTGCCAAATCTTTTTCCGATTGTGATCAACTTCGGTCTGATGGGATGGTTTGGGGTAGAACTCTCCGTGGTCACCAGCCTTATCGCGAGTATCGCCATTGGCCTGGCAGTGGATGATACCATCCATTACCTGTTTCGATACAACATCGAGTTTAAAAAGAACCTTGATGAAAATTGGGCTTTAAAAGAAACCATCGTTCGGGTGGGCAGGCCCATCATATTCACGACCCTCACCATAAGTGTCGGTTTTTCGATACTGGCCTTCTCGAGTTTTAAACCAACAGCCATGTTCGGCGTCATGATGGTCATCACGATGATATCGGCCCTGGTGGCGGACCTGATCCTGCTGCCCTCTCTGATGCTGCACGTTGAACTTGTCACGCTCTGGGACCTGATACGACTAAAACTCGGAAAAGATCCTCAAAAGGGACTTTTTCTCTTCAACGGTCTATCGCGCACCCAGATTCACTACATCCTCATGGCCGGTGCGATCAAAGTGCTCAAAGGCAAGGAAGTCCTCTTCCGTAAGGGAGAATCAGGCGATACCATGTACACCATCATCTCCGGCACGATGGATCTGGTCAACCCCCAGACAGACGAGACTTCCACTAAAAAGAACGGTCAAAAAAAACTTGTGGAACGGTTAAAGGCGGGGGATATACTGGGCGCCCCCAGTTTCATCCGGAACGCACGCCGTGCGGTTACTGCGATTGCTGCAGAACCGGTGGAACTCTTACAGATCGACCGTCGAATGATCCGGAGGCTTCAATGGCTGTACCCGCCTGCAGCCCACAAATTTTTACTAAACCTAATGGCCCTCCTCTGTAACCGGCTGGAAGGGCTTTCCCAACGCTTTCATGGCTTCGATCACAAGAAGAGCGTTTCCGGCCTGCTCAATATAGAGCTCTTTCTGAAAACCCTGGAAACAGCGGTTGAAAAGGCAAGGACTAACAATAAAAGCCTTTCCCTGGGTCTCATGGAAATTGATATCACATCTTCGGATTTAATCGAAAGCGGAGAGGAAAAAGACAGGGTGTTCAGTTGGCTACCCAATATACTTGCCAAAAAACTTCGCAACAAAGATATTCTAAGCCGGCTCGATTCCCGTACTCTGGTGATTCTTATGCCGGACACAGCGCTCCACAAAGCCGAGCGCCTCTATAACCGGTTGAGGAAAGGCATGGAGCCGGTGGACTCCGAAGCAAGGGAGCCTTCTTTCGTGGCCACTTACGGTCTGGTGGAACTCGAAGCGGGTGATGAAACCGGTTGGGATCTGCTATCCCGGGCCACGCAAGCGGTTCATAGCGGCGGTGAGACCCGTAAAATCATCTTTTTTTCAGCTCCCTAAGAAAAATGGTGGCGGCGAATCACCGGGCTGTTGCCCGCAGATCGGTCTTCAGAGGACGGCGCGTTCACCCACAAAAGGATTCTGGCGCCTTTCCCGGCCGATCGTCGTCTCCCCCATATGCCCGGGTAAAACCCTCACATCATCTCCCAAGACAAAGAGCTTGTTTTTTATACTGGACATCAGCGTTCCGAAGTCTCCACCCGGAAAATCGGTCCGGCCCACCGATCCTGCAAAAAGCGTATCGCCTACAAACACAAACCCATCCGTATGCAGCGAAATCCCTCCCGGCGTATGTCCCGGGGTATGTATCGTGGTAAGCGTGATATTGCCGAAACTCACGGTGTCGGCCTCCTCAAGCATCCGATCGGGCGGCGGTGAATCCTCTATTGATAACCCCCAGGATGCTGCTGAGGCTGAAAGATGATTCAGCAAAGGCGCATCCAGAGGATGGATGAGGATTTGGGCGCCACTGACATCCTTCAACCTTTTGTTGGCGCCAACATGATCAAAGTGGCCATGAGTGTTGATGATATATTTTAGTTTCAATTTCGACTCTGACATAGAGAGAAGAATTCTATCCGCCTCGTCACCAGGGTCGATTACGGCAGCTTCAAGAGTTTCTTCACAACCGAGAACATAGCAATTCGCCTGTATAGGGCCAACGGCCAAGGATTTAATGATCAAAAAAACCTCCTTTCACCGGCTTGCTGGAAAAATGTTTTACCAAACCCCACCGAGTTTGAAATGAGTTCGCAGTGCCAGTTTGCTTTTTAGAGTGATTGTCAGAATAATATTCCGATTGCCCGAGGTGCAGGCAGGGGGTAAATTTTTGTCGGCCGGTTTGCTTCCCTGCTAAAAGGGAAGCTATCTAAATCAGATGTTTTCCTTTCCGGGAAGCCCCGCCCTTAATGGCGGGTAGCTTCACAAGCTGATTGCCCCGGTGATCTCAAGCGACAAAGGGTTGGAAGTAACCCCCCCGGTCGCTCATTCAATTTTAACCTGGCTGTTCGGATCGTCGACAGCAAGCTGAATTTCTCCTTTTTCCTGTGCAAGTCGAATACTGTCGATTATGCCATTGATGAAAGCACCGGACTCCGCTGTACCGAATTTTTTTGCGATATCTATCGCTTCGTTTATGGTAACCTTAGACGGAATTTCACCACAATAAATGAGCTCGAAGACGGCGATTCTTAAAATGTTGCGATCCACATAAGACATCCGCCCGATTCTCCAGTTTTTTGAAAACTGTTCGATCAGGTTGTCAATTTTAGGCCAATGTTGCAGGACTCCTCTGACAATTTTAATAAAAAATGGTCGGGCGCTATGCGGCGGATTGAAATTACTGCAGAACCGTTCTAAGGACGCTTCCGAGGCTTGGTTACTCATGTCCATATAAAAAAGAGCTTGCAAAGCAAGCTCTCTTGACCTGCGCCGCTTTCCCATAATTATACCGAATCACACCTGTTCAACAGCCTCTATCAAATTCGCCATTTCCACGGCAGCCATTGCAGCGCTCCATCCTTTGTTACCGGATTTTGAGCCGGCGCGTTCAATGGCCTGCTCAAGGGTGTCCGTAGTTACCACCCCGAATATTATCGGAGTGCTGGTCTCTAGGCTGACCTGGGCAATTCCTTTACTGACTTCGGCACTCACATAATCAAAATGGGGGGTGGCACCTCGGATTACCGCACCGAGGCAGACAACGGCATGATAGCGACTTTTTTGGGCTAACTTCTTGGCCGCTAGCGGAATTTCAAAGGCACCCGGCACTTTTATAATGTCGATGTTTTTGTCGTTTGCCCCGGAACGCGTCAGGGCATCGAGGGCACCCTCCAGCAGTTTTCCGGTGACGAAGTCATTAAACCGGCTGACCACCAGTGCAAAATTTTTACCCTCCGCCAGCAATTTACCTTCTATTGTTCTAGCCATCGAGTTTCCTCCCGCTTTAATTGGTTGAAGGGTCGGGACAATTCTTTAACGGCGCATCCTATTCAAACATCCGAGGCCGAATCTGTCTGGGTTTGGTCAACCCTATTCAACATGTGACCCATCTTTAATTTCTTGCACTCCAGATAACAGCGATTGTATTCATTGGGTTCAACTTCAATGGGTATCTGCTCGACAATACTGAGGCCGTAACCCTCCAGTCCGATCATTTTCTTGGGATTGTTGGTCAGCAACCGCATCTTTCTGACACCAAGCTTAACCAGTATCTGGGCCCCTAATCCGTAGTCTCGGAGATCATCCTTAAACCCGAGTTTTGTATTGGCTTCCACGGTATCCAAACCTTGATGCTGTTGCAGATTATAGGCCTTGAGTTTGTTGACCAGACCGATTCCACGGCCCTCCTGCCTAAGGTACAAAACTACACCCGTGCCTTCATCGGCGATCCTCTCCATTGCCTTGTGTAACTGAGCACCGCAGTCACACCGCAAAGAACCGAATATATCACCGGTCATGCATTCCGAGTGAACGCGAACGAGAACCGGTCGTTCCGGAGCGATTTCACCTTTAACAAGAGCCAAGTGAAGCAAATGATCGACATCGTTTTCAAATGCAATGATTTTAAACTGCCCGCCATATGTTGTGGGAATAGTTGTCTCGACTGACCGGTGCACAAAGGATTCGGTGTGCATGCGATATTCGACGAGGTCGGCAACAGTACATATGCCAATGCCGTGTTTTTCACTGAATTGCTCGAGGGCGGGCCAACGGGCCATGGTCCCGTCCTCATCCATGATTTCACAAATCACACCGGCAGGTTTTAAACCCGCCAGACGAGCCAAATCCACCGATCCCTCGGTCTGCCCGACCCGGACCATAACCCCCCCTTCCCGGGCTCTTAACGGAAATATATGTCCGGGCCTAACAAGATCATGGGGTTTAGCGTTATCAGCCACGGCTGCATGTATCGTCGTCGCCCGATCCGCTGCCGAAATACCCGTCGTTACGCCGCATCGAGCCTCGATGGAAACGGTGAAGCCTGTTTGAAAAGGCGATGTGTTGTGATCAACCATCATTGGCAAATCCAGTTTATCGATCATTTCACCCGTCATGGCCAGACAGATCAGACCCCGTGCGAATTTGGACATAAAATTAATATCTTCCGGCCTTACCTTTTCAGCAGCCATGCAAAGATCGCCCTCATTTTCGCGGTCTTCATCATCAACCAATATCACCATCCGTCCGGCTTTTATATCCTTGATTGCTTTTTTTATCGATATTACCGGCATACTTAACTTTTTCCCCTGATCTAAAGATAGCCTTTCTCGGCCAATAATTTCATATCAATATTGCTGCGCCTAAAGCTGATGTCATCCGAGCCTGCCGTAACAAAACGCTCCACGAACTTGCCAATCATATCGGTTTCAAGATTGACATGGTCGCCGATTTTCTTGGAACCGATCGTTGTATGCTTGGCGGTATGCGGAATAATGGTAACCTCAACCATCTTGCCATCACGAGCATTGATCGTCAGGCTGATACCATCCACCGCAATCGAGCCCTTTCTTATGGTATAGCGTGAAAGAGACTCCGGAATACCCAAGGTTAAAAAAATTGCATTGGTGATGTTTCTTTTGTGCCGGATATGACCGATTCCGTCGATATGTCCCGTGACTAAATGACCATCTATTCTGTCGGAAAGGCGCATGGCACGTTCGAGATTTACACGATCTCCGACTTTGACACTGCCAAAGGTTGTATTTGCGACGGTTTCAGGAGACAGGTCGACTTCAAAGCGTTTTCCCTCAATCAAAACCGCCGTTAAGCAACCGCCGTTGACTGAAATACTGTCCCCGATCTTGGACTGTTCAAGAGAAAAATCAGCGGTGATAGATAAACGTCTACCCTGCCCTGCCGGGCGAATTCCCGATATGATGCCCAGTCCTTCAATTATTCCGGTAAACATGGCGTTCGCAAAAAGTTTAAGGTTTTAGGTTTTAAGTTTTAAGAAAGTGAGCAATGGCAGTATAAACATACCTAAAACTTAAAACTATTATCAATATAACCTTCTATCATGACATCATCGCCGAAACGGCTCACCTTAAGATCCTTTACGGATATGCAATCTTGCATCAACTCGGCACCTGATCCGCGGCAAATGGGTATACCGTCATTGCCGCCCAACAGTTTAGGGGCATAGAAAAAAATAATTTTATCGACAATATCCGCTCTCAGAAATGATGCGATTACCCGGCCCCCTCCCTCCACCAGGAGACTTGTGATGCCGGATTGCCCCAGGCGGTTCATCAAAAAATCAAGGTCGATGAGGCCATTTTTTACCGGGGCTTCAATAAACTTAATACCAATTTTTTCGAAAGCGACTTTTTTTTTCTTTGGGACAAACGGACCGATGGCAATGACTGTATCAGAATCGGACTCAAGCTGCAACACTTGGGCTTTTTCAGGAATTGACAGATGCGTGTCGAGAATAATTCGTCGGGGATCTGATCCTTTCTGGCCTCTAATTCTGGTGGTCAAACTTGAATTGTCTTTTCTAATGGTATTCACACCCACCAAAATGGCGTCAGCCGCTTGTCGGAGTTGATGCACAAAGGCTCTTGAACCCTCTCCCGAAACCCACTTGGAATCTCCCGTTTTTGTGGCTATCATTCCATCCAAAGTCGCAGCACACTTCAAAGTTACAAAGGGCCGCTTTGTCTGGATGTGTTTTATAAAGGCCTCATTGAGCGTTTTAGCCTGTTCTTCACATACCCCGACACGAACCTTGACGCCTTTCTGATGAAGGTATTCCAGACCGCCTCCGGTTACATCCGGATTAGGATCCCTCATAGCTACGACAACACGAGTTATACCGGCCGATAAAATCCTTTCGGTGCAGGGTGGTGTCCGCCCCGTATGATTGCAGGGTTCGAGAGTGACATACAAAGTGGCATTGGTTGCCGAAGCTCCCGCATTGTCAATGGCATTGACCTCGGCATGGGCCTGCCCGGGCCCTGCATGATAACCTTTTCCGACAACCATGTCATTTTTTACAACTAGGGCACCGACCACCGGATTGGGCGAAGTATAGCCCAGACCCCTTCTGGCGAGATCCAGCGCAATTTTCATGAAAAATTCGTCATCCATGATTGTTTGACCGTCGCGTGGCGGGAAGGGTTTTATAAATTTAGTGCAGCGATGTGAAAAGAATTTGTTTAGGCCCAATTTTATAAAGTTCGCCGCAATCATTGTCGGCTCAATAGCCTTTTTAACTCATCGACAAAATCGTTGACATCCTTGAATTCTCGATAAACTGATGCAAACCGGACATAGGCCACATCATCGAGTTCATGCAGCTTGGACATTATCTTTTCACCCACTTCAGAGGCAGGAATCTCCTTTTCCCCGGTCTCTCTGAGATCGCGTTCGAGTTCATCAATGAATTCTTCAATAATGTTCATGCTGATGTTCCTTTTTTGGCAGGCTTTTTTCATGCCCGATCGGACCTTTTCGCGCGAAAAAAGCTCACGGCGACCATCCTTTTTAATAATCATGACCGGGATTTCTTCAATATGTTCATATGTCGTGAATCGCCTGCTGCAAATGATACATTCTCTGCGTCGGCGAATTACAGCAGCGTCCTTACTCAGCCTGGAGTCAATAACTTTGTTGTCAATTTCACCGCAATACGGGCACTTCATAACGCTTCCCCCTGTTCTTTGGTCTTATGCTTAATTACGTCAATCCCCGCTGCTTGAAACATGTCTTCGGACATCGAATCCGCATAACCATTCTGGTAAAATATCTTTTTTATGCCGGCGTTTATGATCATCTTTGTACAAATTGAGCAAGGAAGGTTTGTACAAAAAAGGGTTGCCCCATTCACCGAGACACCGTGCAGGGCAGCCTGAATAATGGCGTTTTGTTCAGCATGGATACCCCGACAAAGTTCATGCCGTTCTCCCGAAGGCACATTCAGTTCTTCCCGCAGGCAACCGATGTCAAGACAGTGCTGAGTTCCGGACGGCGCACCATTATATCCGGTAGATAAAATTCTTTTATTTTTGACGATAATGGCACCAACAGCCCTTCGGGTACAGGTGGATCGTTGCGCCACCAGAACGGCGATGCTCATGAAATAATCTTCCCATGACGGTCTGATTTCCGGTCCCGCCATCTAAGGGGTCTCCTGTATCAACATTGAAGCCTACCCTGCAGCTTGCTGCAGTCCCGCTTCAGCGGAATTCACCGAGGGGGTGGTTATGTTTTTCCGATTCGCTTGTGTCTTCGTTGGAAGCTTACGCCTTGGTTAACCGCCGTCGCTTAAAAGCTATGGCGGTCAAGAAACTGCGCCGCACAGGTCGCCGGACGGTTTGTGGAACTCGGCCGGTCGAGGATCCCGAAGTTTGTTGCGGGGGATGACGAATTACTGCACAGCCCCATAGCGCGTTTTAAGCCAATTTGACCGGTTTGCTTCCCTGCAAGCCCCGCCCTTTAAGGCGGGCAGCCTCATTATGACCGCTCGGCCGCAAAGCATAACATTTGATACTATATAAATATCATTTTCTCCGCAAGAAAAATCTGCGGCCCCACTCCGGATACACAGGAAACAGACTGCATGGGTATTCAAAGCAGTTTTGTGGGGTGAGTGACGACATCCCGGCATCCTGTCAGCTTCTGATTTCGCTAAAAAATCCACGTCTTCGTTAACCGCCGCCGCTCAAAAGCTATGGCGGTCAAGAAACTACGCCGGACACGCGGGACTTGGCCGTCGAGGATCTCGACGGCCTTGGCGGGGGATGACGAATCATGGCGCGGTCTCTAGAAACAGGGGTTGCAGGGAGGTGAAACGGTCAATTGGGTTCGTAGGCCTGCAGCACTAAACTGGCATTGGTTCCGCCAAAGCCAAACGAATTGGTCATGGCGACCTTGACTTCTTTTTTACGGGCGACATTGGGGACATAATCAAGGTCGCATTCTTCACCGGGAGCGTCATGATTGATAGTGGGGGGGATAATCCCATCATGAATAGTCAATGCGGTGAAAACCGTTTCTATACCACCGGCGCCACCCAAAAGATGACCGGTCATCGATTTAGTGGAACTGATGGGGATGGATTGGGCTTTTCCTTGAAACACCTCTTTTACAGCCCGGGTTTCATAGAGATCGTTTAAAGGAGTGGAGGTACCATGGGCATTAATATAGTCAATCATGTCACTCGTGATGCCGGCATCATCAATGGCAGCCTGCATGCACCGCACGGCACCATCGCCATCCGGACAGGGTGAGGTCATGTGATATCCGTCCCCCGTCATTCCCAATCCGGTCAATTCAGCATATATGTGTGCTTCCCGCTTAACTGCATGCTCGAGATCCTCGAGTATGAGGATGCCGCCGCCCTCCCCAATTACAAACCCGTCCCGATCCCGATCAAACGGTCGGGAAGCTTTTTCAGGTTCATCATTTCGGGTCGAAAGGGCCTTCATGGCATTAAATCCGGCAACGCATGTGGAGGTAATTACCGATTCCACACCACCGGTTATCATTGCATCCGCAGCCCCTGTTTGGATCGCCCTGAAGGCATCCCCAATGGCATGGGCGCCGGCAGCACAGGCAGTTGCAATAGAAGAATTGGGGCCTTTGGCCCCAAACTGAATCGAGATCATTCCGGCCGCCATATTGCCTATCATCAAAGGAATAAAAAATGGTGTCACTCGCTTGGGCCCGTCTTTGTTGACTTTGAGAATGGTGCGCTCCATTATATCGAGGCCGCCCAGGCCGCAGCCGGTAATGACGCCAACTCTATCTCCGTTTGAATTGTTGATCACCAATCCGGCATCTTCCAGGGCCATACGGGTGGCAGCAACCGCATAAGCAATAAAAGGCTCTGTGCGTTTGGCTTCCTTGGTTGGGAGGAAATCTTCATTACGGAAATCCTTGACTTCACCGGCGATCTTTGTCGCATGTTGGGTTGCATCAAAGCGTGTAATTTCCCCAATTCCTGACTTTCCGGCACAAAGCGCTTTCCACGACTTTTCTAAACCGATTCCAAGTGGCGTTACAAGTCCAACACCGGTTATAACAGCCCGCCTCTTCACAACGGCCTCCTCTGATACAGGTTGACACGGCCCGGTTCTCGTATATTAAAACATGATATCCCAGGCCTCGTTAAAAAATAAATCCGAACCGAAATCGATCAACTGCGGTCAATCCCAAAAGTTTAAACGGATTTTTCAGGTTCCGCGTGTTAAATTCTTGAATACGGCCTGGCATCACCATGGCCTGATATGAGACTTGGCAGTTGTCGCTTCGTCAGCCCGGCTGTTTTGCATCCTGAAGCTTGAACCAAGCGTTTTTCGAGCAGCTCTTGTTCACTAGGATTGCGCCTTTACGTAATCGATCGCATCCTGGACGGTGAGAATTTTTTCAGCATCCTCATCAGATATGTCTGTATCAAATTCCTCTTCCATTGACATGATCAACTCAACAAGATCCAAAGAGTCCGCACCCAAATCATCCACGAAGGAGGCCTCCGGTACGACTTCCTCCAAATCAACGCTCAGCTTTTCAGCTATTATCTTTATTACTTTATCTTCAACAGACATGAATATCCTCCTTTCACATATACATACCACCGCTTACATGAATTACCTGTCCTGTAATATATGCCGCCGCCTCCGAAGTTAAAAAAGCAACCGCAGCCGCAACGTCAGCCGGCTTTCCGGCTCGTCCCAGTGGAATCCGGCTTAACATGTATTCCCTTGCCTTATCCGGCAGCACGGCCGTCATATCCGTTTCAATAAACCCCGGGGCCACCGCATTCACCGTAATGCCCCGTGAGGCCAATTCCAGGGCAGCCGTTTTGGTGAGGCCTATCAGGCCGGCTTTCGAAGCAACGTAATTGGCCTGCCCGGGATTACCGATAGCACCCACAACCGAGGCAATATTGACGATTCGACCGAAGCGTTGTTTCATCATGGTTTTGGCGCTTATCTGCAAACAGCGAAAAGCGGCTTTCAAATTTATCTCCAACACCGCATCCCAGTCCCCTTCTTTCATACGAACCAGGAGTCCATCTTTGGTTATGCCGGCATTGTTGACCAGTACGTCGATCCGCCCGGTATCATTGATTATTTTTTCGAAAAAATTGCCGACCTCGTCTTGCGAGGCCACATTGACGCAAATACCGGTGGCGGCACCCCCTGCAGCAGCCACAAGTTTTTCAGTTTCAGCAGCCGCAGCTTCTTCGGCTGCCGGATCGGTGGGCGAAAAATAATTAAAATAAATATGAGAATTCGGTTCGGCCAAAGTCACGCAAATAGCCCGGCCAATGCCCCGCGAGCCGCCGGTGACAACAATCGTTCGTTTGTCCTTGCCTGTCATAATCACCTCTCGAATAAAATATCTGCAACTTTGTCCATATCAGATATCACATCTCGCTGGCTATCAACCAGTTCATTATAGGAAGTGCCGGCCAAAAATTCAGCAACCGCGCTCTTATCAAATATTCCGGTCCCTAAAACAATTTTTATCACATTCTGAGCGACTAACTGGGCCACTTCACTGGCAAATACTCGCGACATGGCTTTGAGCTTCTCAGCAGCGGCATTACCTTCTTGCACAGCCATTGCAGCCTTGCAAGCCAGTGTTGCACCCACCTCCAGATGGGTCATCATATCCGCCAGGGCAAACATGACATACTGCTTGCGGGTCAATTTGTTATTATGAACCAACATAATGGTTTCGTTTAAAATCCTGGCAACAAGCGCATAGCAACGGCAGCCGATATCCCCAAACGTTTTGTTGAGTTTTGCCATTTCGGCGGCGATGGACCCATAAAATTCACCTTTTGTTTTGATGGTGGTCCTCCAGCGAAACGTGCTGATGATGTTTTGCTGAACTTCGCTGGTTCCCTCATAAATGCAAGTGATTTTAACATCTCTTTTAATCTTTTCCACTTCGAACTCGGAAATATAGCCATAACCGCCGAGCGCCTGCATGGCATCGCTGGCGGTTTTATCGGCAGTCTCGGTGGCGAAATATTTAGCAATTGATCCCTCTACTTGCAGGTCTTGTTCACCGGCGTCCAAGCGTTGGGCAACTTCATAAATATAGGCAGCAGCAGCCTCAAGCCTTACCGCATTTGGGACGACAAGTTTGTGGGTATAGCCCTGCTTTTCCGATAACGGTGACCCGGACACCACCCGCTCTTTGGCATAGGGAACCGCTATATTAAGGGCTGCCTCACCGGCACCGAGTCCCATGGCAGCCACCATGAGCCTGGTATAACCAAACACCTGATTGGCCTGCTTCAACCCTTTGCCGGGAACACCACCAATCAGGTTTTCGGCCGGTACAAAAACGTTATCAAAAGTGAGCGCAGCGGTTTGTGAGGCCCGAATGCCGTGCTTTTCTTCGCTTCTCCCCGGCGTGAATCCCTCCGCCCCTTTTTCGATAACGAAAAAGGTGGGACCTTCCGGTGTTTTGGCAAGCACCGTGATAAAATCCGCAGCAGCACCGGTGGAAATAAATTGTTTATTGCCGTTTATTTTGTAACCGGTGATTTTACCGGATTCATTTTTTACCGGATCGGCTTTGGTTTTAATGGCAGCGACATTGCTGCCGGCATCAGGTTCCGTTACCGCATAGGCAACCAGGGCCTTTCCCTCAGCGATCTTGCCTAGCCATTTCGCCTTTTGGGCCTCGGTACCACCAACCATTAAAGGATCAGCTCCCAGTTGAAGCGCAAAAAAAGCAGTCGTAATGCCCAAACAAACCTTTGACATCTCGCGGGTAACGTCACAACTGTCACGGGCACCGCCTCCCATTCCGCCATATGCCTCAGGTATCATCAGAAGCTGTAAGCCAATTTCCGGCCCGAGTAATTCACGGAGTGTATCCTCCGGAAATACTTCGTTTTTATCCCATTCCAGGACTTTTTCCCGAACAAGAAGTCGTTTTTCAAGCTGGCCGATCATATCGATGACCATCTGTCTCGATTCGGGATCTAAACCATACAATGTTTTACTGTTGTTGTCTGTCGCTACCGCCATCGGCCTATTTTTCCTTTATGGATTTATTCTTCTTCTGTTTCAACCACAGCCCGGCCTTTATAGGTCCCACAGCTCGGACAGGCATGGTGGGGCAGGGTAGCCTCCCCACATTGGGGGCAAGTAGACAAATTTGGGGCAACGACTTTTTGATGCGTGCGCCGCTTGTCTCGTCTTGATTTTGATTTTTTCCGCTTTGGCACAGCCATTAGTAATCTCCTAACATATTGAATTATTTTAAAATACAAATTAATTGACTAATTTGGCAAAAATTTCGGTATAAGTAATTAAAAACAGGCGATTTGTCAAGATATTTTCAAAATATTTTTTGCCTGTCTCTTTGCGCTGGCATGTGGTATATGTTATGGAAACTCCGCGGTCGTCAGAAATGACGCCAATTTAGATTATCTTATTAATATTATTAGGTTATTAAAAATTCAAGGATTGAAACACGGTATCACCGCTATCATCGGCGGTGGATTGAAGTATGCATTCGGCTTGTTGGATTTGATTTTGTTGAGAAATTCATTTTCGCCGGATTTACTAATTACTAAATGTTAAAATAACATTATAAAGAGTAATAGTCAAGCATAACCAATTGTTATTATAAACTATTTAATTTACTCAATAATTACTGAAGAACTCCTTTTAAAAAGCATTCATTCGTGATCGTTCAGGGGGCAAATCAATATCGGGTCATTGGCCGGCTTCCCTCCCACCGCGTACAGTACGTCTTTCGGTGATTCTAGGGCTCGTTGCGGGCGGCCTGAAAACTCGTCCCGTTTGGCGGGACTCAAACAGTTCAGGCCGCTAATCCTGCACTTCGCCAAGAATCACTCGAAAAACGCTGTAAAGCGGTTTCAGGAAAACCGGCCAATGACCCTGAGTTGGAGTGAAGACCCTCTGGACAAGAAAATTCATTCAAGGGATGGCCTTTTTCAGGAACGCCTGGAGAGTAGAGAGTAAGGCTAACCCTGAATACGCATTTAAAATCAGGTAAGATATGAAACAACATATTGTAACCCGCTTTCCGCCCAGCCCCAGCGGTTATCTACATGTGGGCAACGCCCGGACGGCGATATTTAACTGGCTGTATGCCCGGCACATGAAAGGGCGCTTCGTGTTGAGGATCGAAGATACGGACCGCGAACGATCGACCCGAGATTCGATTGAGGCCATATTTGAGGCCCTTGAATGGCTTTCAATCGACTGGGATGACGGCCCCTATTTTCAGTCTGAACGAATTGATATCTATCAACGCTACGTCCAAAAGCTGCTGGATGATGATAGGGCTTATTATTGCACCTGCACGCCGGCGGAGTTGGAAGCGATGCGCAAAAAAGGCATGGCAGCCGGCGGAAAGCCAAAATATGACGGTGCATGCCGCGAGAAGGGACTCACCAGGACCGACACCGCCGTTGTTCGCTTCAAGGCGCCCCTGCTGGGGACAACCATGGTTGAGGATGTGGTCAAGGGAAGCATCGTTTTCCAAAATGCGGAGCTGGACGATTTTATCATCGCCAGACGCGACGGCAGCCCCACCTACAATTTTGCGGTTGTGGTTGACGACATAACCATGGGGATCAATACGATCATTCGGGGTGACGATCACGTCATGAACACCCCTAAGCAGATGTTGCTGTATCAAGCATTGGAAAGTCCGCTGCCTGTTTTTGCGCATGTACCCATGGTGCTCGGGCCGGACCGCACGCGCTTGAGCAAACGCCATGGTGCCATGTCGGTGACGGCCTACAGGGATATGGGGTATCTGCCGGATGCTTTCATTAACTACCTGGTGCGCCTGGGATGGTCTTACGGCGACCAGGAATTTTTCACCCGGCAGGAATTGATCGAAAAATTCAGCTTGCAAAATGTCGGGCGCTCTGCCGGGATCTTTGACACAGAAAAACTTTTGGCCCTCAATGCCGACCACATCAAGGCCACACCGCCCGGAGCACTGGTCAAGCCCCTGGCACCTTTTCTAAAATCTTTTGGCTACGATATCCAGCAAGGGGCTTTTATTGAAAGCGTCATTGAAACCCTGCATGCCAGAAGCAAAACCCTCAAGGATATGGCAAAAGATGCGCTGTTTTACTTTCAGGACGGTGTTGTCTATGAGGAAAAGGCGGCCAAGAAGTTTCTCACGCCGGCCGGGCTGGATCCGATCCGCTTGTTGATCAACGAGCTCGAATCGCTGCCAGAATTCGATGAAGCAAATCTCGAGGTGGCGTTTAAGACAGTCATGGAAAAAACGGGGCTCAAACTGGGCAAAATCGCCCAGCCGGTGCGTGTGGCGCTCACCGGCCGAACGGCCAGTCCCGGCATATTTGAAATTATGGCCATCATCGGTAAAGATAAAGTCATCTCGAGGCTAAAAAAGGCTATCCTGTTTATTGAGGAAAGGTCCTGATTTAATTTGGGGTTCACCACAGGCACAGAGAGCACAGAGCGGGTTTTTTCTTTTGTCCGATCGGGAGATGCCGACCGGACAAAAAAGCTAAGCCCTCTGAAAAAATGGGATTGTTTTAGCCAAATTTTCCAATTCCTAAATGAGGAATTTTTTCGATGAGCAAGGCCGACCAAGGGTTTACGAAGAGGCGTACCGAGAGTACGTCGAGGACGTAAACCCGAGGAGAACGCAGCTCATCGGAAAAAGAACCATTTATGAATTGGAAAAAATTGACTTGACGGGTCAACGACCATATTATAATTATTACGCTCAATAAATACTGAGGGATCGTCTAGCGGCAGGACGACGGGTTCTGGCCCCGTTAACCCAGGTTCGAATCCTGGTCCCTCAGCCATTTCGACGCGAAAAGGGCCTACACCATTGTATGCCCTTTTCTTGCTCAAGGCCCTCAGCCGCAACAGTAATGAACACGACCAAATGGCCTTGAGCTTGCGAAAGGGAAATAGAAAATTAAAAAGGGGGGACGTCCATGTTTTTATGCATTTCGAGTTTCTAAATCAAAATCTTATCTGTTTATCAATAACCAACTTCCAACGCTCTCTGATCGCCACAATTACAGCAGATTTCGGACTCAAACAAAACGCTCTTTTTTGCGCGGCGACAAGATATCTTATTTAGGGGCTCACTGGATTATCGGATTTTTAAATTGACAAAATTAAATCCCCTGTCTGCTTGTATCCTGTCAAACACTGCTGCAATGCTGTTGCAATCTGCCATTCCGGTTTAAAACACCCATCTTTGGAAATTTGTTATAAAAAAGTTATATTCTTGCGATGATTCTGTGAATCGCAGCGTTCATTAATTGTAAAGTGGTATCTAAGAGCTTTTCAAAGCAAGGTAATAAAAAACTGCTGCACAAAGAGGCCCATAATGCATAACCGGCGTCAATTTCTTAAAATGATAACGGGATTTGTAAGCGGGATGGGGCTGCTATTCAGCCCGTTAGCCAATGGGGCGCGGGATGTTTTGGCAAAGGCAAAAAAAATAATCCTTCCGAAAGGAACTCGGCTGGATAGCCTGATCGGTAAGCACCCGGCCAATTTGGATACACGATATTTAGAACTGACTCCTTTGGAAGAGTTGGCAACCATGGGATTGAGCGATCACCATGTCGCTTTGGACAAGTGGCGGCTTGAAATCGATGGTCATGTTCAACGCCCCCGGAGACTCACCTATAATCAAATTGTACAAATGCCGCCCATTGAAAAAAATGTTCTTTTGATCTGCCCGGGGGTTTTTGCGTATCACGCTCGCTGGAAGGGTATTTCCGTGGCCAAATTATTAGAAACAGCCGGGGTGGATTCCGGTGCAACCCAAGTAATATTCAGCGGTCCGGCTGGAAGGTATAAAAAAACCGAGCAATTTCCCCTGAAGGATATCCTCGCAGACAAGGTGTTTTTGGCTTACAGCGTGAATGACAATTTATTGCCCAAAAAACACGGATTTCCCCTGCGGGTTGTGGCGGAGGCCTATTACGGAGGCGTTTGGGTGAAATACGTATCCAGGGTCACAGTAAATAAATGAAGCTCATCAGACTGATGAGCAGGGCTCCCCGGACATATTACATCTGCCTGAGATAACGTAAATGGGGTAACAGAACCGTCACGGGGTCCTGATTCCTTACAGGCAACAAGCTGACAGTTTGGTCAGTGGCGATTCGCGGCAAACGGGGTTTATGAATAAAAAGCCCGGGATTTGCCTTGTGCAAAAAATCACAAAGGATTTCACCGGCCAGCTTGGCTGCGGCATACTCCCCCATATCCAAAGGAAGCTCCGCGATCGCTGCCGAGGACGGATAGAATATCTTTTGCAAACCGGTGGAGGGAGCCGCCACGGTTTGAACAGTCCGCAGAAACCCTGTAACAAAGTACTCGCTAAAATGGGCAAAGCGCTTTGACGAAAACTGCCCTTTGGCTGCGCCAAAAATAAATGGTGTGGCGAAATAATATAAGTACAGCGGCTTCGAACGATTCGCGACCATAGGCAACAACGCCTGCGAGGGTTCCAATACATTCAGCCAAAGGTAATCCGCGCCTGCTCCGTGAGAGACAATTTCTTGGACAACCCGTTTTGCATCCTGTTCACCGTGACAGTAAGTAATAATAACCTCGGCGCCTCCTGCGGCCAGAAGCTTGGCCGCAACCTCTCCTAATCCGCGGGATCCCCCGATAATCAACGCCCGCTGTGCCGAAAATTCCCCTGGTTCAACTTCACCACAGACCTCCGCAAAGGCGGCTTGTTCTTGCGGTTTTGGCCGAAAGAAGGCTTTGATTTGTCCTTTCATCCCGGGCGCTTCAACATCCATTAAGAGCAGGGCTAAGCGCTTGTTGCAATCTGTGACACGATAATTCAGCTTCGCAACGCCGGTGATATCTGAAAAAAATACCAGATCGAGCCCCGAATAGATCGAGTGGCGTCCGGGGCATTCCATGCCGACAAGGCGAGTCGTTGCCAGTAGTGCGGCAAACTGCATCGGAGATAACACCCGCACGAGATTGGGAAAAAGCTTCGCGGCAAATTCTCTATCAAAATACAGTGAGACGTTGCCCGAAGCGGCTACCGTCTCTTCCAGGGATCGTTCCCGGCATTTTCTTTGTTTTTGAGGCATGGTTGGAAGGTTGTCTGTGGGATGTTGCTGTAAGGCGTTCCAGGAAATCTGAATCCAAGCGGCACGGGTTTTGTCAATTTCCAGTTGCATTTCCACCCTATGTTCGTCTTGCTCGTCATAAGTGCAATCGACGGTCTGTCCGATTCCTATTCCGGCCTGAAAATTGGCTTTGACAGTTCCCAGTTCCACAACTTGCGTTTGGGCCTCGAAATAATGATCTAAACTCCATAACAGCGCATGCAGGCCGTGAACGACTTGCCGTCCGAACAGAAGGCGCCGGGCAAGGATGGGATCCATGTGCAACGGATTACAGTCGCCGGAGAGTTTTGCAAAAGCAAGCTGATCGTCCAATGTAAATACGCGCTGGGTCATTGTTCGGGATGTGTTAAAGAATAAGTTCGATATGCTCGGGAGCCAAAAAAGGCTTCTCTCGATCCTGGAAAAAACATTCCCCCTGCTGCTGAAATCGGGGAGCTAAACTTTTAAAAAAATCCAAACACGGTTTATTTTTGGGGGTGGGAATATATCGGGCATACACCTCTTCTGCTCCCAATGCGCGCGCATAGTGAATAGCCGTGAAAAGCATTGTTTCCTCTATTTTTCGTCCCAACACCCGACAGCTCAGAATAAAATCCACAATTTGGGCGCGAAGACCTTGAATTTCCATGCTTACGATACCGGTTAGACCTGCATCGCCAAATTTATCGGAAACTCGCAAGGTCCAAAGCCCATGGTGTTTTTGTTGGGCCCAGGCCATGAGTTCTGCTTCAGACATTCGTCTGGTGGAGAGGTTCAATTGATTGGTCTTGTTCAGCAGTTGCGTTGCTCTTTGCAGATTTGCAGGATGAAGTTCTTCGACCTGAACGCGAACAGCCAACCGTGTCAGCCATTCCTCCAGCGAGCTGACTGTTTTTTTCAATTCCCGGCGTTTGTTTTCTGAAAAATACATGGTGGTTCTGGCAAGGTCTTCCCGGCTGAGCGAGGGCATTTCAAAACACCGCAGACCGAGCAGGGTTGCCGGATATATCAGTGGGTCATTCGGCCAATCGGGCACCAAAACCTCCGGCAGACTCTCTTGGACCCGCGCCCGCTCGGCGGGATTATCGTCAATAAACACGGCCGACTGGGGCCCGAGGTTCAATTCGGTCATCAGGTCAAGGACATTTTCGACCTTGTCCTGCCAATTAATGCGCCACCCGGCAAAATCTTCGAGCTTGAGCACCATTTCAGGGTGTTTTCGGACCGCTTCCAAGGCAACCTGCTCTTCATTTTTGCTCACAATTGCCAGAAGAATCCCTCGATTCTTGAGAGACTTCAAGCCTTGCTGGAAATCCACATAGGCCTCCCCGAGGTGATGGTGTCCTCCGAGGACAAGATTCTCCCACCCGACATCGCCAACGATGCCTCCCCACAACGTATCATCCAAATCGAGGATAATGAGTTTTCGGGCGTACCCGAGGAGTCCGCGTATGGCCGATTTGATATCCCGGACGGCCTCCTTGAAGACCTCGTTGCCAAAGACAATTTTCCCCAGATACCACAGTTTAGGACTGAAGGCGTGGTTGCCGGCCCGCTGAATCCATTGGTGAGTGTTAAGCACATAGATATTGGAAGCCTTTTCCAGATTCTCGGCCAGCCGCAAATTCATGCGCATAATGGTGTTCGTCAGACCGACCTCGGTCTTCATGTCCAGTAAACCGAAAACGCTCCGATAAGACGGCAGCACCCAGGACGGAACGAATGCGTACTTCACCCCATCACTCATGCCCACCAGCAGTGAACAATATTCATCTACCTGTTGCAGCACTTTCTGCAGCGGAATCTGTTCATACCCGAGCAGGGCATTAAAAGCAGAAATGACGGATTGGGGTTGGGTCCAAATCACGGCAGCATCCGGTGTATCTTGCCAACACGGTAAGTCCTTGTGTAATAAAGTTGAAACCGGCTGTCCAAATGGGGTGGTAATCGCCTTTAGGTTGGGAAATTCCGGATCATGTTCGGCATAACTTGCAAAGTTTTGCAGATTGAAATCTGAGACAAGGACACAGGTAAATTGTTGTTTATCCATCACGTTTTTCGTTTAGCAGCAAGTGGATGTAATCTGCCAGGGTTCCAATTGAGCGGAATACCCGATTGACCTGAGACATGGTGCGGTCATCGGTTAGCAGAATGGGTATGTCAAATTCCTCGGCGGTCTTTTGCTCTGCCAAGACAATTAAATTGATTAATCCTGCTGAATCCAAGCTACCGGAATCACCTGCTAAAGGTGTCTCCAGGTCTTTCTCCAGGTGTTCCCCCGCCGGCCGCAGCTGGTTGAGTTCGTCAATGACGCTGAACAGCGTTTGGGTAATTTTTTCAAACTCTGCCAAATGTCTTCTCCACCTTTCAGAACACTTAATAAAACGCCAGATCTCCGTCTCCGCCGTGTAAACGGCAGTCTCTCAGAGGAAAATCTGCAATCGCTTTTGATAGAAAAAACCCTCTTGATACGGATTTGGCGGACCAATAGGGACAGCCAAGCCCTGAAAAGCTTGCAACTAACTGCTCGTCATACAGGCTGAGGGTACAGACATCCATCGCCAGGGTGTGATAGACAACGGCAGCGGTGATAGACGAGGCATGCCGGCTATTAAAATAGGAATATACGACACTCATCCGGTCATCACGCACTTTCAGAATAAAAAACCCGACCATACCCCTGTTGTGCTCAAACACTTTGACGCCAAGAAACAAAAATCTGTCGGCGCGAGACGAAAAATGATATCTCCTGCTCGCAGAATCCTTTAACGGTGCCGATAAAATCCAGGGATATTTCATCATCCAACTGAGCTCTGCTTTTCCTTTGCGGCTCAGGTCCTGATGGTGATGGCGTTTTATAAAATCGCCTGTCTCTTCATCTATGGAAGAAATGTACTCAAAGGTTAACCGCAGACGTATTTTTTCACGACGCTCCCAGAAAAAACTTCTAAGGTTCACGATTTCATCCATCACGACATCAAAGAGTTTAAAAAATAACCGTAATATTTTTAGCGCCGGGAGCTTCCGGAGGGCGGCTGCGGTCACATTAAACCGAAACCTGATATCCAGCCCTTTCAATGTTTTTACGGCAATAAACTTTTGCGAAGCATCAAGCGCTTTCCTGGCTTCCTTTGAGCCGCCTGACACCCCGAGATGCTGCTGATAGGCGTTTAGTGCTCTAAAAAGAAGACCGGCGCCAACGCCCGTGGTTGCAAAGCCTGGATCAACCCACCAACTGGTCAACCAGCCCATTTTGTATTCTGCATTATCGACATAGATTTTATCGGGGAGAATCCCCAGGTAGCCGATCACCTGGTTATCCTGATAAGCGACCAACAAGACAAGATCATCCTCGTCTGCCCGGGGATTGTAGCTGTATGACACTGCTCTGTGTTTCGTTATCGGCAAGGTGGCTGTCAGCCAGAAATCATTTGATAACAGCGCTGTTTTTAAATCGGCGACCGTAAATGTTTTAATATCCATCGCGTCTCTTTTTTCTGAAAATTGGCTGAAAAATACGGATAAAAACGGGCGTCGGCACGAGCCGAGTATAGCGAAAAAGAATGGTGTGTCAAGCTGGAAGGCTGCACTTCATGTTTTTGAGGCACGCAACGGGCAAGCCGGAGACGGGGTTTGTGAAGCTTTCCGCCTTAAAAGGCGTGACTTGCAGGGAAGCAAACCGGCCATCAATGATCATCACGATTCTGAATGATTGGTTGTCATTTAGGGTTCTAAGTTGTCAGACGCGCCGGTGATGCGGACTGCCACTGAATTATAGGCTGATGCAAATCCGATAAAATCGTAGGAATATTTCGTTTCATCGATTAATTCCATAAATGCCCTGTATTCATGCTGCTGCCACTGTGGAAAATTAAAGAATTCATCAAATAAAATGATGGTTCCTGATTTTATCCTGCTTTGAAGATGGGTAAGGACGGTCTTTGTTGATAAATACAAATCGCAATCAATATGTAAGAAGGCAACGGGTTCATCATGTTCTTCCAAAAAAGCCGGTATCGTATCAGAGAATAAACCCTTCACCAATTTAACGTTTGATGGTAGATTTTCAGGGATACGGCCTTGTAGTGAAAAGTCTCCCTTCTTGTGGGATAGGATCCAGTCCTTGGGCAAACCCTCAAATGAATCAAACCCAAAAATTTCATTCTTTGTTTGTTCGGCTATTTTTCTTATGCTTTTGCCTTTATAGACCCCAAATTCCATCCAAAGACCGCCGATGCTCACATTCTTGATGGAATAGTCCAAAAGATTCCATCGCGACACTAAGTTTTGCGCCGCAGGCATTGACTCTTGCAACAGTTTCGCTGATTCCACGGTTGCCAGAAGATGTGAAATTGTTTCAAGATCAAAGCGCCTTCTATTCATTAAGACCCTGGATAATGCCTCCTCCAGGATATCGATTAGAAATTCCCTTATCTTTTTTTTAAGCTTCGCGCATAACATAATGTCTGATTTTATTGGCGTTTTTTGCTTTTTTAATTTCATCCACTAGATTTCTGTTTAGCAGAGTTCTTGAAATCTCTCAAGGAGAAGTGGGATCATGGCAGGATTTTTGATATTGACAGGGCTTGTATGGACTGACTTGAAATATTGAAATAGAAGTAGGAGGAAATAGAGGACGCGCAATAGGAGGGACTCCATTCACTTCCGCCGGTGCTATGGCGTGAGATATGAATGGAGTCCATGGATATGACGCAGCTTGCGCTCGAACCTATTCTTCCAATGCCACCTCAACTTCTTGCTCGGTGATGGTCTTGTTTCCGCTTTCCTCTCTGGCGATGACCTCGACCTTCAACTCCACCAGAGTCCCTGCATAGACCGCACCGTCAATTAAATCGACAAATTCGGGTGAAACCGAGAATTCATATATGTCACCCGGAAACGTGGCGGTATTCACGAGCACGCGTTCATCACCGTTCTCTTCCACAACCAGCTCAACAACAACCTCATAGCCGACAACTTCAGGACCCCCCGGCGGCTGATTCCACCGGATGAATGGAAAGCCATCAAGATCTAATATGACGGGGGTCGGAAGGTTGTGCGTCAATTCGACCTCACCTGTCAACCAGCATCCATCGAGGGTCCTGCCCCAGAAAGTGTATTCCCCTTCCGGAAAGCGAGCAAAGAATTCATCTGCCGGAAGTTCATCCGAAGTCGGCTCGGCGCTCTCGAAGAATCCCTCGGTGAGGCCCTGTGCCCTCACATTCCTCTGTGAAATGACGGATAAAACCGCCCGCCCGGATTCATTTCTAACTCTCATCCACTTCCAGGGTTCTCCATCCCAGAAAAACTGGATGCCCCGATCATCATCCGTGGAGTTGAACTCAATGAACACCTCGGCTTCGTCGAGCTCCAAAACACAAAAGTGACCTCTCGCCCAAACCAGCGGAGCAGCAGCCCCCATGATAAGCGTGAATACCGGGACCAGAAGAACAGCTAACAAACGCATAGGCCTCATCAATCCAATTGTTTTTTGCCTAACTTCTTTTGGATACATAACTACCTCCTTTTACCTGAATTTGTGGGCGCACCGCTAAATGGCGTACCCTGGTTAATGACATTTTTAAAAGTCGGGCCGGCTATTTTTTAACAGCCGTGCAAGAATCCTCGGGTATTCGATTGTCACGGCCGGTTAAAGTGTGAAATCAATGATTAGAACTTTTGGATTCGAGCTGACTATAAAGGATAGACTTTATGAGAAGATTATCTGGAAATTATTATTTGATAATGTCGACCATAAATACCGTCCAATCGATGACCCAAACATTATCAAATGATAATTTGCATATTATTTATAGATAATAATATGTTACTAATAATTCAGACAAAAAAATTAGTGACGTGGAGTTGATCCAGGCGAGCAGATACGATAATCTTAAGTGAAACAGATCGGCAGGTCTTAGATTTGGCAGCCTAACTCTGATGATAAATTTAGGGGCCTTGATATGCGTCTGTTGCTTGTCGAAGACGACCTCAAAATTGCATTGTTTATTAAAAACGGCTTGGAGGAAAGCGGTTTTGCAGTGGATCATGTAACCAACGGCGAAGACGGACTGCACATGGCATTAACAGAGCCGTACGATTTTGCGATAATCGATATCATGCTGCCAAAACTCGATGGATTGAGTATTATTGAATCGTTACGAAAAGAAAAGAACAACCTGCCGGTGATCATATTGAGTGCAAAAAGAAGCGTTGATGATCGGGTAATGGGTTTGAATATCGGCGGAGACGACTATTTGACCAAACCGTTTTCATTTTCCGAACTTCTTGCCCGGGTTCAGGCCCTTATTCGAAGGGCCGGCAGTGTCTCAAACCCATCGACCCTGACTGTAGCGGACCTGACCCTTAATATCCAAACCCGTAAGGTCTTCCGCGCGGGTGAAGAAATCGATCTGCAACCCCTTGAGTTCTCCCTGCTGGAGTATTTGATGCGCAACTCCGGTAATGTAGTCTCAAAAACGATGATCATGGAACATGTATGGGATTATAACTTCAACCCGATGACAAATGTCGTAGAATCTCGCATTTGTTATTTAAGAGAAAAGGTGGATAAAAAATTTGACAAAAAGCTGATTCACACGGTTCGTGGAGTTGGATATGTTCTTAAAGAAAATACATAATCTGAAAAGTTCCTTATTATTTCGCCTGACAATTCTGTATACTATAACCTTTACCATCCTGGCATCTATAGGTTTTATGGTTTTTTACTACCGTATCTATTCGGTCACCATGGACAGAATGGACTATGAATTGCGGGAAGAAATCGAACCGTACGCCACTGAAATGGCCGAAACAGGTTTAGGAGGAGTCAGGCGGGCAATCGCGGAAGACGCCCGGTCCGAAGATCCGGAAGAGGAGTTTTATCGCCTCATCAATGTAAAGGGTGAAATTCTCGCCAGTACCGATATGTCTTCCTGGGGTATCGTGGAAACATCTTCAAGCCTGTCAAAGTTGCGGAATGGGCAAACGAAGTATGTATTTCAAACCATAACCATACCAGGGCTTGATTATAAAGCCCGAATGATTTCGGCGCTAATCGGACCGGATACAGTCTTGCAAATTGGAGAGACATTCGAAGAAGCCGATGGGTATTTACAGATATTTCGCACGTTGTTTACAATACTGATCGTCGTCTTAATCATGGTATCGGCAATCACGGGATGGTTTCTGGCAAGGCAGGCCTTGACCGACATGGAAGCGGTTACGCAAACCGCCGAAGAAATATCGAGGGGCTCATACGAAAAACGGGTCCGGATCAAGGCGCGCTTTAAAGAAACTGAGAGATTGTCTGCCACATTCAACAAAATGCTGGACCGCATTCAGAGTTTACTGCGGTCCATGAAAGACATTAATGACAATATTGCCCATGACCTGCGAAGTCCGCTTGCAAGAATTCGCGGTATCGCCGAAATGACATTGCTCAAGGAAAAATCCATTGATGATTACAAAGACATGGCTGCCAGCACCATGGAAGAATGTGATGCCCTGATCGACATGATCAATACGATGCTGGACATCACCGAGGCTGAAGCGGGTGTCAATAATGTTAAGCCGGAAGAATACGAAATGGTAACGCTAATCCAGGAGGCTTGTGAAATTTTCCGTCCACTGGCTGACGAAAAAAAGATAGATTTAAAAATCGACCTACCAGAATCCGTAATTTTTAGAAGTGATCGAAAAAAGATGCAACGAATCGTGACGAATATACTGGAAAACGCAATAAAATATACCCCTGAACACGGTACGGTTACCGTCTCGGCCACCGCCCGGAACGGAAAGCTTCGAATCGATTTTGAAGACACCGGTATTGGGATTTCGGATGGGGATCTCCCCCATATATTTGAACGTTTTTACCGCTGCGATCAAAGCCGGTCTCAAGGCGGCGTCGGATTGGGTCTAAGTTTGACCAAAGTTTACACCGAGTCCATGAACGGCACAATCAGTGTCAGAAGCGTCATTAATCAGGGAAGCACCTTTACCTTGAGCTTTGTTGGCTAGCGGATATATTTAGAACTCCAGGGCCAGCTGACATTTAAACTCGTTTTGATCATTTGCGGCGTTGCTTCCGGTTTCCTTTTCGAACCTGGAATGTCGATATTCAAAGGAAAAGGTCGCAAAATCAGAAAATGAGTAATTAAATCCGGCCAGATAGCGGTAATCAACTGTTTCGTCTTGATCGCCGCTGCGATCATCATTGAAACCCTCGTATCGAGCCGCCATCACCAAATCCTCCAATGGCTGAAACGCAAGGGCCGCAAACCAGGCGTTCTCCATGTTTTCCTCTCCGTCTGCTCCTTTTTCGCGTTCCAGGGCCGTTATGTATTCCGCATCCAAAGTGAACTTCCATAGGGTTATTGTAAGCGCTGAGCCGGCAGACCGGTTGCGGTTGCCATCACCAGGCTCACTAGCATAAAAGGCGGCCAGATGAAGTGTGTCTTCCACAGGATTGAGGATGACACTGGCAATAAAAGATTTAACATCATCTTCTTTCCGGCGGCCGGGGTCGAACTCATGCGTTCCGAAATCCTCAAGATTTTCAATGATATTTTGGCCTTCGTAGATGGTTAAGGACATATCCAGCCCGTAAAAAACGGGGGCAAAACCCAGAGTAATACCTACATCATTAACCTCATACAGATCCTCGGTTAAAGTACCGCTAATCATGTGATCCTCAAAAACACCAAAGGGTAGCTCTGCCTTGCCGCCGCTAAAGTACACAGGCGCCTGCGGCAATTTCAGCGTAACGATGGCCTCATCCAAAGATATCTGATTTTCTGTATTATCCTTGCCTATGTCTTCGGCATTCGCCACGAACTTGGCCTTGGCCCATTCATTAAAAAAGACTCTAAGGGCAAACTCCACAGAGCTGAGGTAAAGATCGGAGGTACTGTCACTCTTCTCATCGGCCGTGTCGGAGGCATCAACATAGTCATAATTGAATTCCACAAATCCACTCAAAACGACCTGATCAACGGAAGATATCAAACCTATCGGTCTTTCCCCAAGATACTCTTTTCCTTCTGCCGACTCCTCAAACTCATCCTGTCGCTGTCTTACCTCTTGTTTTTCCGCAAGTTCTCCTGCAGCTGCCGGGTAAAAAAAACAAATCAAGCCGATGAATGTCACAGGAAGCAAAAAAAAGTTGTACATCTTTTTCATAAGGATATGCTGCTGGCTTAGCATCGACGGAATTCTATTTTGCTTTATCCCTTACAGTTATTCAATGTCTACCGCAACGATTATTTTAAAATGCATAGATTTTGTACGCAAAACCATGCAACACCGGTTGCAATGCAAACATCACTATTTAGAAATTATGTAGTTGATTTCATTCTATTTATATCAAAGTTAGGGTGATTTGCGTCAAATTTGGCTGCACCCTTTTGATGGTTTTCTTCCATACGATAGCCAACTCGGCTTCTTTCTCCGAATTTTTTTCTCGAGCCCCGGTGATTCAGGGTGGTTCATAACTAACCAAAATTAATATAATTATTGATTTCTGAACCATTAATAGAGCACGCCCAGGCCGAGGATTACCCAGAAACGGCACCGGTTGGAACACATATTGCTCCAGGGATAGCTAAAATGTGTTTGTCTCAAGCACGCAGAGATAATCGGACATCAGCTTAGGAGGATTAAAATGGGAAGAACGGATAACGAACAAGGCTGCCCGGAATACTATGTCGGCATCGATGCCGGATCGGTGAGCCTGAACGCGGCGGTTATCAATAGCAACAAAGAAGTTGTTATCGAATTCCCTTATAAACGACACTTCGGAAACGTAGAAAAAGAAATTAATGTTTTGATTCGAGACCTGTTTGAAAGGTTCGGGGGGACAAACATTCGGTCCATCTCCTTTACCGGAACTCACGGCAAAATCCTGAGTGAAAAATCCGGCTTGTTCTATGAGTTTGAAACCATCAGCCAGGTCATGGGAACGCTTTATATATCACCTGACGCAAAATCCATTATCAGCATGGGCGGACAGGACTCGGCCTTACTTCAAATCAGTCATAGTGACGACGGCTGGGAGCTGGAGTATTTTAATGCAAACGGTCCCTGCGCCGCCGGTACCGGATCCTTCATCGACCAACAGGCAGAACGACTGGCAACCGCTATGTATGACAACCAAAAGCATACTTCCCAGGATCAAATCGACACTGTCCTGGCAGATTTTATTCGACTGGGCCTAAAAAGTAAAAGTCCTGCCCATGTGGCTTGCCGCTGTACCGTATTTACAAAATCCGACATGATTCATCTCCAGAACAAGGGAGAAAAGCTCGAAGACATCATATATGGTCTGCATATTGGAAACGCCAGAAATTACATGGGTGCCATCGTCTCCAATCGAACCATAGAAGAGCCCATCATTTTCATCGGAGGGTTATCCTTAAACGCATTGCAGGTAAAAGCCTTCAGAAGTTACTTTCCACAGCTGATTGTACCACCACTTAATACGTCGATCGGCGCCCTCGGGGTGGCCTTAAAAGCGCTTGAGTTGAACAGAGAAGATCATTTGAGCCTGAAAATTTTCAGGAATTTGGCGCTCAACCCCAAGCTAACAGTTCCCCGGGCACCCAAACTGACCCTCAACAAGACTTTCTTCCCCGAGACCCAAAAGATATCGCCAAGATCTTTGTCCCCCAGGACCGGGGCCTTTCTTGGAATCGACATCGGTTCGACAACCACAAAATATGTCCTGATGAAAGAAGATCATACAATTATTGACAAAAGCTATGTAACGACACAGGGAAAACCGATAGAGGTAACCCAGAATCTGCTGAAACGCATCCGCAATGGACTCGGCAAAAGCATTGAAATCCTGGGAACAGCCACCACCGGATCCGGCAGGAATGTGGTCGGAGAGTTTTTAAATGTCGATCTGATTATTGACGAGATTACAGCTCACGCCAGAGGTGCAGTTGAAATAGATCCTAAAATTGATACTGTTTTTGAAATCGGCGGTCAGGATTCAAAGTACATCCATATTGCAAACACCCACCCCCTTGATTTTGATATGAACAAAGTCTGCGCCGCCGGTACCGGAAGTTTTCTGCATGAATTGGCCAGCAAATACAATATCAATATCGTGGAAGAATTTCAGGATATCGCCCTTTCCTCCGAAGCACCGGTGAAGTTGGCGGAAAGATGCACTGTGTTTATGGAATCAGATCTGGTTTCCCATTATCAAAAAGGCGTGCCCAAAAAAGATCTGGTCGCCGGTTTATGCTATGCCATTGTTTATAACTATCTTAACCGGGTCGTCGGCAAACGAAAAATCGGCAAACGCGTGATGTTCTTGGGGGGACCTTCTCTGAACAAAGGGGTCGTAGCGGCATTTGAAAATGTTCTGGGCCAGGGTCTTATCGTTCCCCGTCACAGAGAAGTCCTCGGGGCCTGGGGCGCAGCCATATGTGTGCAGGAAAAAATGCAGGTTGAGAATAAAGCCGGCAGTAAATTTCGTGGAATGAAAAATGCCATCGATGACCGGTTGTATTTTACGGAGAAAGTATGCCGATCCGATCCCAATTGTCACAATCAATGTAAGCTCAGGATCTATAACTTTGACGGCCGAAAAAGTGTCTGGGGCGGAGAGTGCGGTCGTTATGAGTTGACACGAGGAAACGAAAGTAAAACGAAAAACTATTTCAGGCTGAGACAAAAACTGTGGGAAAAACATTTAGATGGGGACGTCCACGAAATTCAGGAACAGCCGCTGATGGAAATCAACGGCCGGGCTACGGTGGGCATCCAAAGGGCGCTCTATGGCCACCAAACCGGAATCTTGTGGGCTCATTTTTTCGATCGGCTGGGATTCCATCCCGTCTTTACGCCTCCGACAAATTCCCGCATTTCCAAAGCCGGCATAGAAAGCGCTGTTGAGGGGGTGTGCTATCCCGTGAAAATCTCACACGGTCACATTAAAGAACTGTGCGGCAAGACAAAATATCTGTTTATCCCCAGCATGATTACCATGCCGACGCCGAAGGTGCCGGAAAGAGGGCGCTTTTGCCCCATGGTGATGAGCAATTCATATATGGTCCGGATGGCGCTGGGCCTGAATTCGGCAACCATTTTAAATCCGGTGGTTCATTTGAAGTATGATCCCGAAGCACTTGTGCTGGAAATTTTCGAACAAATAAAAACCAAGCTCGGGGTGAGCAAAACATTAATCAGAAATTCCCTTTACTATGCCCTCGAAAGACAGCGACAATTCATTAGGGATGTTTACCAGCGCGGCCGCGAGATTTTAGAACATCATCCACCCGGTGAACCCATTATAGTGGTGACCGGACGGCCTTATAATCTGTATGATGAACGGTTAAATTTGAGGCTGGGCAAAAACCTGGCTAAAATCGGCTTACACGCGCTGCCAATGGATTTTATTGACACACGCAGCGTGGATCTCTCAGATTTTTCCTCCATGTATTGGGGATTGGGGGCTCAGATTTTGAGGACTGCTTTATGGATTAAACAGCAGCCTAACTGCTTTGGTTTGCATATTACGAACTTCGGTTGCGGAGCGGACTCATTCGTCGAGCATTTTTATAAATATATCATGGGCAATAGGGCATATTTAATCCTGGAGCTTGACGAACACAGTGCCGTAGCCGGAGTGATGACGAGGCTTGAGGCTTATAAGCATGTAATCGAAAACAGCATGGGCAAATTGAAGATGTTTTCCGAACATAAATTAAAAATAGCTATCTGAGGCGTCGGGGTGTTTTTTTCACGGCAAGATGATTGCCCCCCTGCTTCCAACCGGCAGAGGGCTATTGCCGCCGAGAAAGGCAAAACACGGCGTCGGTTCTTGTTGGAGTGAACCTTTTAAAGAGCAGGCAGTAAAATGTAGGGCAGTTGCCGCTGTCGGGCTTGGCAGGCAACAACCCGGCATCTTGCCAGGAAAAAAAATACCCCGACCCCTGAGCAATTTAGAGGTGAATGATGGAGACAACTCAAAAAAAACATGATCGCTCCTTTGCAGATAACATCGGCAAGTTTCATCTCAACAAAAAGACAATTTTGATTCCGGAGATGAATCGAATCGCCGCGCATCTGTTTGCGGCGACTTTCAGGAGTTTCGGTGTGAAGGCAAAGGTGTTGCAAACCTACGAAGGGTTGGATTTGGGGATGGCGTTCACCTCCGGCAAAGAATGTTATCCCTGCCAGGTCACCATGGGCGATATCCTGTATTTTGTGGAAAAAGAACAAAAACGGTTGGGTGAATTTTTTAACCCGGAGGAATACGTCTACTTTTTACCTGAATCGGACGGACCGTGTCGTTTTGGCATGTACAACAAATACCAGCGTATTGTGCTGGATTCTTTTCCCGGATTAAGCAAATTAAAAATCAGTTCTCTTACGACTAACGATGGTTACTCGATGGCGGGAATGCTTGAAGAAGGTCAGGTTCTGGATTTCAGAAAAGCAGGTTATCTGACCGTGGTTGTTGCCGACATTTTGGATAGGCTGCTGTGGAGAATTAGACCCTATGAGAAAAAACGCGGAATGGCGGATGAATTCATCGAACAATCCATGCAGACAATGGCGGATACATTTGAAACACACGGCGCCCAAAAAAAGTTCGGCAGGATTCTCGACAAACTGGCGGAAATTATCAAAGAAGGAAAGACGCTTGTGGATCCGCATCTGCCCCGAAAGCCGTTGATTGGAATTGTCGGTGAAATTTTTTTAAGAATGCATGTCGCTTCCAATCAAAATTTGATTCGGGTTCTGGAGAAGCATGGTGCAGAGGTGGTTAATGCATCGCTTGCGGAGTGGATAAACTACGTCAGTTACGACGTATTGCGGGGTGCCAAAGCTAAATTCCGCATAAATTTAAAGCAGCTGCGCCTTGCGCCGATCATAAGCAGTTTGAAAGATATCATTTGTTGCGGAGCAGATAAGGTTTACAGAGAATTCGTACAGCGGCATGTCTACAAAAGAGCCCATTCAGTGATTGACCTGGCTGGCGATCATAAAGTGTCTCATCTCGAAGATGCGCTCAGGGAAAAAGACCTGTTTTCTTTTGAAATAGGAACAGAGGCCCCTTTGAGTATCGCGGGAATTGTCGAATATGCACGAAGCGGCTGTAACGGGGTGGTGAATGTCTATCCGTTCGCATGCATGCCGGGGATTACAACTTCAGCGGTTGTGAAACCGATAATGGCTGGATTACGCCTGCCGTATTTGGACGCCCCCTATGATTCCAGCATCCAGCCCGGAAGGGAAGCAGCGATTCGAACGTTTATGTACCAGGCGTATCAGCACCGTAAAAGGCAACGCAAGAAAGTAGAAAGCTTAAAAGTTTTGGAAACACTCGCTGTTTAGAGCATTTGAATTTAGGATTTTGTGATTGTTTCGGGTTTCGAAATTCGTGCTTCGAGCTTTTTTAATCCTTTTGCGGCCATTCAACCCCGTCACGTTCCTCAGTAACGTAGCAAAAACGATTCCATTCAAATTCTTTAGAGCTCAGCGGACAACGTAGTTTGACCTTGCGATCCGAAACACCGATGACTTCCCAATCGCCCTTGCGGGGGCCTTCCTCGATGTTGATCTTTTGTCCGATGGTAAACGGATAGGGTCTAAAAAATGTGACATTATATTTATCCATGGCTTGTCCTCAAACAGTTGTATTTTGGACACAGGGATTAAACTCTTAACGTCGCAGATCACAGGTACCATTTCCAACCCAGATGAATAATTTCATTTTCTCATTGCGTCAATGAAATTTAATATTTTCATTTTGCAAAATTTAGAATATGCAAACATGTGATAGTGATTGCAACCGTTCACGGGTTTAGAGGTTCAGGGTTCAGAGTTTCAGGAAAAACGTCCAATGACCCTGAGGCGGCGTCACGGCAACCTGAACATGAGCGCAGGAGGCAGTTCATGAATAAGGAAAACTTTAAAAAATTCGGCTATGATTTCATTGATTGGCTGGCCGATTATATGGCGGAGGTTGAAAAATATCCGGTGCTGTCACAGGTCGAACCGGGGGACATCAAAGCTCGGATACCTTCAGAGGCGCCCTATGAAGGGGAGCCCATGGATGAAATTTTTGCCGACTTTAAAGATATTATCTTGCCCGGGATTACCCACTGGCAACATCCCAATTGGTATGCATATTTCCCGGCGAAAAACATC
>JASFTQ010000006.1:0-38996 GCA_050053515.1 Desulfobacterales bacterium
TTGATCCATGTGGTTCGGAATTTCAAGGTTTACGGCTTCGAAGACCCCACCCCCTATGACGATTTCCACAAACTCGATCAGGAACTGATCCTGGCCGATCTGCTTGTGATTGAAAAACGGCTGGAAAGGCTGGAACTCGACGGCAAGCGCGGTAAAAAAATTGATGCCGAGGAGTTATCCCTGCTGCAGGATTGTCTGAAAAACCTCGAAAAAGAAGTTCCTATAAGAAAGTTTGCCGATCTTGCCTCTGCCCAGCAACTCAAGAACTTCGCCTTTTTATCCGCCAAACCCACTCTGGTGTTGTTTAATAATGACGATGAAGACGAAGCACTCCCGGATGCCGGGGAGTTAACCGCCACTGAAAATTGTATGGTGATACGCGGAAAACTCGAACAGGAACTGACCCAAATGTCCGAGGAGGAGGTCAGCGAATTTTTAAACGAGTTCAATATCACGGACTCGGCCATGGACCGGGTGATTCAGCGGTCCCAGGAATTGTTGGGGCTGATTACCTTTTTTACCATCGGCGATCATGAGGTCAGGGCTTGGACGGTTAAACAGGGAACCTTTGCAATCGATGCTGCTGATGTCATTCATACCGATATGAAAAAAGGGTTTATTCGGGCCGAGGTTCTTTCATATGCCGATTTAAAAGATGCCGGTTCTTATCAAGCGGCCAAAAAGAAAGGAACGGTAAGACTGGAAGGCAAAACTTACCCGGTTAATGACGGTGACATCCTCTATATCCGGTTTAATGTGTAACCCGCAACAATGGCGTTTGCTATTACTCCGGTAGCGATTCTCAAATAACGTTCCGAAGGAAAGCAGGATCAAGAGGCCCGGGCAGGGGACAAATTTTTGTCGTCAAGATGCAGAATCAGGGAAATCGCAATTTTGCAGTGATGGGGTGGTAGCAATGTAAGTGTGTAACGCTAACCATCATTTGGAGCGATCAAGCTTGAAAGCCGGTTTCTGAAGATAAGTCCCCTTGCAGCGGGGGCAGCGTCCGGGGGGGGTTAATCGGGCCCTGTCCCTGAAAACAAATCCGCATTTCAAACACTCACTGGGTCGAATCTCAAGTCGCATACCCAAAGCGACAGCCGATCGCTGAACATGATTTAAATGATCATAAATCTCTCTTTCCTCGATCCCCAAGGATTGAGACAAATTCCGCGCACTCATCTCCGTACCACTCAAAAGCGCAATTATCTGCTGGCGGATTGTTTTGCGGTCGGGCGTCACTTTTTTTCTCCGGTTGCTACCGGCACTTAGCGGTTCCGTGTTCTTCGTTCAAGATTCATGACATAGGACTAGTTCTTTGAGCAAACAACAGGCGATTTTATAAAGGGGGCTTCCGTCTGCACTATAACGCAAGTTGCCGGGTTGGATCAGTTTATTCATCACACACCCTTCGGGAATAGTGAGTTGAAAAAGATCTTTTTCGCTGATCTTGCCGGTTTCGATAAGCCTGTTGGCCTCTAAAAATAAGCTGTGAAGCGGATAGTCCTCGCACAGCGGACAGCGGTAAACACGGCCGTTCGGAAAAATAAAGTAATTTTGGGCGACCAATCCGGCACATTGAAAGGTTTCCGACGGCTCTAAAAATACCTTGGGATAAATAACCGTAATGCCGCGGCGGGCAATCTCCTCGGCCGCGGCGGGTATTTTCTGCAACCATTCGGATCGGGGCACTTGAAGCCCCGTCTCCCGTTCGGCTGCGTTTCTGCCCCTGAGACCGAGGACCTGAACGAAGAATCGCTCGATCCCAAGATCGCTCAAAAGCGGTGCCATCAATTCGAGCTCACCGATGTTGACACTGCTGACGGTGCAGATTAGGCTGGCTGAAAACCCGCTGTCGACCGCCTGCTTGATACCGGCGATACACCTGTCGTAACAGCCCGCACCTCGAATCGAATCATTGATCCGGCGAGTGGCACCATCCAGACTGAAGCTGAAATAATCGACTTCATCCGGACCGACTTTGGCAAGGATATCGTGAAACAGGTAACCGTTAGTATCTACGGTTATGGAACCGTAGCCGAGATATTTGGCCGCTTTGATCGCATCGGAAAGCTCGGGATGTAAGGTCGGTTCGCCGCCCAGAAAAATAAGGTTTGTATCAGGCGCCTTTTCTGCAAATATGCTAAGCCAGCTTTTTATCGTAGTTAGTGGAAGCGTGATGTCGCCATGTTGCGTGGGGTTGATGTAACAATGGCGACACTTGAGATTGCAGCTTGTGAGTATGTGAAAAAAGACGTTGACCGAGGATTGAGAAAAGGAAACGGTTCTTTTCATCTCATTTTTTGGTAACGGTTGCAAGGCGTTTTTTGGCTTTTATCAGTTCATCGTTGGTCAGACGCAACCGGATGGACATATACTCCGCGAAAATCCTGTAGAGCAGCAAAAGAAAGTCGAGTCTTTCATCGATGGAGTCTTCGGTGGAGAGTCGATCTTTGGCCGAAGTGTCGACCGCCAGACAAATGGTTTTACCGACCGCATATACGGAGGCGGACCTGCTCAAACTGTCTATGACTCGCATCTCGCCGAATATTTCTCCCTTCCGATCAATAGTGCCTATATCAAGGCTTTCTTTGGAAACACGGATCTTGCCGGAAAGCAGAAAATAGAGCCAGGGATCCAGATCACCTTCCTTGATGATCCGTTCACCGTCTTCATACTGTCTCACTTTGCTGAGCCTGAGCAATTTTCCAAGACTTCTGGTTTCAAAGTTTTTCAGAGCAGGAATCGTCATCAATTTCTGAATATTTTCCAGGTTTTCTTTGAGATACTTTGATTCAATCATAATGACCTCACTTTACCCATCGTCTCGACGCTGGTCGACAAGTATCTAATATTGCTATATTTTTTGGCGCAGAATGTTCTGCAACTTTCCCTCAGCCGACTATTTCATTAATTATCTGGACAAACAATTTAATTTAACAGATCATTTGCTGTCTTTCAAGACAGTCTTTAGACACCCCCTCGTCAAATTCCACCGGGTAGCATCCGTCGAAACATGCTTTACAGAAATTATTTTCGGGCTTCTCGATGCCGGTGGACTGCAAGAGGCCCTTAATACTGAGGTAGCTCAACGAATCCAGTCCGATAAAATTTTTCAATTCAACAACCGATTTGTTGGCGGCAACCAATTCTCCCCGGGTGGAAAAATCGATACCATAGTGGCAGGGAAAACGGTGGGGGGGACCGCTGACACGCATGTGGATGCGTTTTACACCCAGTTCACGTAAAGCCTTGATCCTGGTTTTGGCAGTCGTGCCCCTGATTATGGAATCTTCGATAATCACGATATCCTTACCCTTCAGAAGTTCTTTTACGGGATTCAATTTTACTCTTACCCCGAAATCCCGCATGCTTTGCGTGGGTTGAATAAATGTTCGGCCCACATAATGATTGCGGATCATTCCCAGTTCAAAGGGGATGCCGGATGCTTCTGAGTAACCCAACGCGGCATAAGTGCCCGAATCCGGGAAGGGCATGACCAAATCGGCATCAACCGGGGCCTCGGCCGCCAGGCGTCTGCCGTGGGCTTTGCGAACCGAATAAACGGTCTGGCCGTATATGGTGCTGTCCGGCCGCGCAAAGTAGATAAATTCAAAAATGCAGAAAGTCGGCCGCACAGCGGTGTGCGGATTGTAACTGTTGATTCCCGCCTCACTGATGATAACGATTTCCCCGGGATCAAGCTCCCGCACAAACTCGGCCTCCACCAGATCAAGCGCGCAGGATTCTGATGCCAAAACGTAGTGTCCATTCAGTTTACCGAGACACAGCGGTCTGAATCCGTTGGGGTCCTTTATGCCGATAACCTCCCCTTGGCTGGTAAGCAAAACCATGGAAAAGGCTCCCCTCAGCCGGGTAACGCTGTCGAGAAGGGCTTTTTCAAAACCAAGTTTTAAGTTGTGCACGAAAAGATGGAGCACGATTTCACTGTCCATGGTTGTTTGAAAAATCGATCCGGACTCCTCAAGTTCGTCTTTCAGCATACGGGCATTTACCAGGTTGCCGTTATGGGCCACAGCATATGATTTGGTCTTGTGTCGAACAACAAACGGTTGAGCATTGTCAATCACGGAGCTTCCGGTTGTGGAGTACCTCACATGCCCGATCGCATTTTGACCATCCAATCCTTCCAGTTGTGACGGTTTAAAAACCTCGGGAACCAGCCCCATGCCTTTGTGAGCGACGATGGCCTGATCCCTCATAACCGCTATCCCTGCGCTCTCCTGGCCCCGATGCTGCAGAGCATAAAGACCAAAGTAGGTTAGCTTGGCTGCTTCCGGATGTCCGTGAATTCCGAAAATACCACAGGATTCACGCGGCTTATCATCACAGTCATTGTCAATAATCATTTGGTTTGCCTTTAGTTGATGTGTAGTGGGTATATCGGTTTATTTTATCATCCGGTTGCCCATTGATCGAGAGTTTTTGTGCTCATGGAATCAAAAGGCGACTTTTTGGATATCTTGCGGTGTTCAATGCGGAGAACTCGTCCGATGTACGGCACTCAACATAAACTCATAAAAACCAGGTTCCGGGGCATTTTTTGTGCGACAAGACACCCCCATCCCTGACATGAGCCCTATTCCAGCGCATCGTTTTCCACCAGATCCCAGATCCCGCAAGGGCAAGCCCCGGCACAAAATCCACACCCTATGCAGCGCGCCTCGTCCACAATATATTCATAGCCATCGGGGAGCTGTTCGTCTTCCCGCCGGTGAATAGCTGTTTGAGGACAAAGGGTAACGCATATGCCGCAATCCCGGCAGGCGCCGCAGGATGAGCACTGGGAACCACATGATTCTAAATCGTTGTAATCCGATATTCTGGGATCAAAATACTCCAGGGTAACCCGGTGTCGATCAATCATTGGGCGCGCGTCAGCCGCAGGGCGTTTGCCCTCAAGCATCTGAGAGATGGTCGTGGCAACCTTTCTGCCCGAACCAATAGCATCCGCCAGCAACCCCGGTTTTACCGCATCTCCGATAGCAAAAATTTTAGCGTCCGTTGTTTGATAATTTTCATTCACCACGATAAATCCATTTTCGATAGAGATATCCTCGGGAAGAAAATCAATATCGGGCGCATCACCGATGGAAATAACGACTGAATCTGCGGGGATGATCTCCCCCGAAGTTAATTCTAGCCCTTCTACGGTGACGGCTTTTACGGAACGCGGCCATAAAAATTTTGCTCCGACAGCCTCAGCCGCCTCCCTTTCTGGGCCGAATGATGCCGGCCGCTGTATATCGATGAGGGTGATTTCTGTGGCACCCAAGCGATGCGCTTCGGCAGCTACATCGCATCCGACATTTCCGGCGCCGATAATCACGACCCGTTTACCGGGTTTTATACGGTTGGCTTTTGATCGGCGCAAAAAATCAAGGGCCGGCATCAACCTTTCGTTCCCCGGAATTGAGAGCTGAACGGGCTTTTGAGCCCCGACCGCGACGATCACAAAATCGAACTCCCCCCGCAGTTGCATAAGATCTTTGCGGGTCAGTTTCTGCTGGAGATAAACATGCGGAATCACCTCTTGGATGCGTTTCAATTCACCGGCAACCACAGATTCAGGTAACCGACTGCGCGGAATCACAGCGGTCATTTTGCCTCCCAGCCCCTTGGCCATGTCGTATACAATGGCGCGATGCCCTTTCTGTCGAAGCAGCCAGGCAACTGAAATGCCGGCCGGCCCGCCGCCAATGACTGCCACTGTGTTACCGCTCTCGGGCGGCAATTCCGGGAGACTGGCCTTGATGCTTGCCTGACCGATTTTGGCCACATCAACCGGTGTCATGAGAGCGTACTGTCTGGTGCACGCTTGCATACACAAATTGGGACACAAATAACCGCAAATCGTTGCCGGAAAAGGTGTATAAGAAAGCGCCATGTCGACAGCCTCATCTACGCGCCCTTCCCGAATCAATCGCCATCTCTCCGGAACAGGGATGCCCGCCGGACAGCTTGCCTCACAGGGGGCTGCATATTTTCGGTTTTCCCAAATCGGGATAAACCGTCGCAGTTTATCCGTGGTGATGATGGGAATCACACTATGATCCATCTGGCTGAGGTCTCCGATGAGACCCCCCGGTCCGAGCTCTTTATCCCACACTTTCTCACGAAAGGCATTCATCGATGGCAGCTGGTTTCCGACTTTTTCCTGGGGCGTCCGGGCCCTCAGGAGCTGCCATTGGTTTTGATCCAACAGCGACCCATACAATTCCTGACGGTGGATTCGCTGTAGGAACAGTTTTAGATTTTGAGCCAGCCAGCGCCAGTCTTCTTCATCGATAGGAATAAGCTTTGCATCCGGTTGGCTGAACCCGCCGTGAGGCCCTCGAAAAAAGACCCGGCCGCTCACCATGCCGACAAACGGCCGGTAGCCCAGCACATTGTCCGGATTTTGGGCCTGATGTCCGCAAATTACGGAAATTCCTCCCGCCATGAATTCGCCGAAATAATCTCCCACAGATCCGAGAACCCAGAGTTCAGGCGGATCAAACCGGGGATTGTGTTTGGTCATGGTCATGCCACGGGCCCCGATATTACCGGCCACGTAAATTCTGCCCTGCGCCATGGCGTTGGCGACACCATTGCCCGCATTTCCATGAATGACAATTTGTGCGCCGGCGTTCAGCCAGCCGACGTCATCCGAGGCGGGGCCATTAACTTCAATAACCGTGTTGGGAAACCCGAATGATCCCACCCGCTGACCGGGTTGACCATCAATCGTTATATTGACGGTATCATTGCCGGCGCGCCAGAGCCGCCCGCCGATGCCATGCTGCCCGTAAGCCTTTATGTTCAGGTCACGGAAACCCTGCCTGATGAGTTGCTGAATCTCCTCTTCGAGAATTCTTGAACCCACGCGCTGTCCGAATTTTTTGCCGGACACTTTGGCGATGTGTTGCTCATTCATGAACTTACTCCGATTTCATACAACGTATTTTATGCTCAATCGTTCAGCCGCATCGCGATCGTTGATCCCCAGGGCGTCGGACATTCCGATGGGCAAAGAAGTCGAGCGCCCCAGGGGTGCAACGATCTTCTTCAACTCGGTGTCAAAACTCAAAAAGAGGTCCACCACTCGCTGGGCAACTTTATCGACGTCCAGGCGACGGTAAAGACGGGCGTCCTGTGAAGTAATCCCTTTCGGACAAAGACCAATGTTGCAGATATTGCAGCGATCGGATTCGGAGCCCAGACACCCTGCCGCTGCCTGCATAATATATTTGCCGATCTGAACAGCGCTGGCGCCCAGCATGATGAGTGCGGCCGCATTGGCGCCCAGGTTGCCGGTTTTACCGACACCGCCGCCGGCCAACAGCGGAATTTCATTCTGCATACCGACCGTCACCAGATTCAGATAGCAATCGCGAATATTGCTGGCGATGGGGTGTCCCATGTGATTCATTGAAACGTTGTAGGCCGCCCCTGTGCCGCCGTCTTCCCCGTCAATGGCCAAACCCGCTGCGTATTCGTTGCGTGTCAGGTTGTTTAAAACGGCCAAGGCCGTGGATGTGCCTGATATTTTGGGATAAACCGGAATCCGGAATCCCCAGGCCATATACATGGACTGGATCATCTTGGCAACAGACTCCTCAATAGAATATTTGGTCTGATGAGTGGGCGGACTCGGCAGGCTGACACCGACCGGAACCCCCCGGATGGCGGCAATCAGCTGATTGACTTTGTACCACATCAGGAGTCCGCCGTCCCCCGGTTTCGCCCCCTGGCCGTATTTGATCTCGATGGCACAGGGATCTTCTTTCATTTCCGGGATCGCATGTATAATTTCATCCCATCCGAAATAACCGCTGGCAATTTGGAGAATGACGTATTTTAAGAACCGGCTGCGAAGCAGCCTCGGTGGACAGCCGCCTTCCCCGGTGCAGATGCGTACCGGCATGTTTAATTCTTCATTCAAATATGCCACACCCATTTGAAGACCTTCCCACATCGTGGGGGACAAAGCGCCGAAAGACATACCGCCGATAAGCAGCGGGTATATCTCCCTGACCGGCGGGATCCACCCCTCCTCTTGAACAAACTTCAAATTTTTATCAGGCGGCAATACCCTCCCCAAGAGTGTTCTGAGCTCAAATTCATGCCGGCCGGCATCCAGAGCCGGATCGGTCAGCATGGAAATCCGAATGAACTTTATCTGATCTAAAATGTTATCGGAGATATTGCGCCGTCCACCACGTCTGCGGGGCTGACCCCCGCGGTCCACTTGAAATCTGAGTTTGTCGGCCTCATCACTGCGACAGGGAATGATGGCATCATTGGGGCACACCATATTACACATGGCACATCCGACACATTTGTAAGCCGGATCGGTTTTTTGTCGAATACCATAATAAAGCTTGACATCGCTGGGTGGGGGTCCGCTGTTATCAAGACCAACGGGAGGCTCACAGATTCTTTTTCGAAAAACACCCAATTCCAGTGCATTTACCGGGCACACGGCTGTGCACTGTCCACACAGGCTACATTTATCCTTGTTCCAAAGGATCTGCCAGGGTAGATCTTTTACGCTAAGGGTGCTGGGGGTAATGGGTCTGTTTGAGAACATATGTTCACCTCCTGACGATCCGGACCGATGATAGCCGTATCCAGATGCATGGGCTGAAAATCTTTACTTTTATCACGATAGGGTATAGCTGCATCCAGGCCGCATATTTCAGATGAAAAGGCAAACATGCCCGGCTTTCCGCCCACCACACCGGGCCGGAGTTTTTTCCTGTCCTGAACCATAAATAAACTGTGATCCGGCAAGCATCCGATAACGCAATTGGGTCCATCGATAATAAGCGGCCGACAGGAACGTTTCAAATGTATCAACAAATTGGCGTTGGGATGATCTCGAAGGTCCTCATCCTGCAAGGGGGTTATGACATGTTTATAGACCTCGATACCCAAACCCAGGTTTGACGTGAGGAAGTGTAATATGTGGGTGAACACCTCCGAATCTGACTGATATCCGGTGTAACCCTCAAATCCACGGGAAGTTAAATATTCTCTGATCGGCACAAACGCTGTGTTTTCTCCATTGGTCATGGTGGAAAACCCCTGGATAAAAAAGGGGTGGCAGGCATAGAGATTGATTAAATAGTTGGTATTCTGCCTGCCTTGAGCCATAATCACGCGCGCATGCAGATCCTCGCGACCAAACTGCAAATAAGTGGCAACTTGCATGGGATCGCCGATCTCCTTGAGCATGATCACATCCGGCCAGAAGGAAAATACGATCATATCCTCTTTTTCTTCTCCCATTTTTCGGAGTTTTAAACGCAAAGATAACAAGCGATCGTGGAGCTCCTTCTGGCTGTAGTCCTCCCATTCTTCCGGATATTCGTACGCCCGGATGAGGTAAACATCCCTTTTGGGTATTCCCGCAGGTGGGGTTTTCGGGACTTTAATGGTGATTTTGTACTTGGTCATAAAGCCGATATCCACCATAAACGCATCCAAGCGCTTCAAGCCCGCTTCACTGAAAATGCCGGACAGTATCGGGGCGTCCTTCATTTCCTCGAATGGTCCGGCCAAATCACGTAAAAAAAGTCCCACACCTGAGCAATCATGCCCTTCGCGCATCACATCCAGTGCCTGTAAAGCAACCATTGGCGATAAGGGCTTTTTGCTGGTTATCGCAAACAAACGACACATAATGCCTTCTCCTTTTTCGCTGATAAGCGTTTATGAAACGTAGCGTTATCAAACGGTATCGATTTCAAGTATGAGCTGCAAGGATTTAAGCGGCAGCATTGCTTCGGTAATCGGCTGATTTTGAACTTTAAACCATGGCATCTGCACAGAGGCGGTTTTCTAAAAGCTTGCAGGATAAAATAGAAGGCTAGAGGGTATAATGAGATATCATGCGGTTAAAGGGGAAATCAGCAACGATTACCCGGGTTGTATCAAAGAAAAAGTATGACCATAAAGCGGGACGCGCTGACCGCCCAAAATATTATGTTCGAAATATTCCTTCTGCAGGCCACAGTGTTTTATCCTTTCAAACCAAAATATAAAATACCGAAAGTCTTTATTTATAGCAAAGCAAAAGATATGCCACAAGTAAAAATTAACAAAGGATATCAAATTAATTTGCTGCCTGAATAAAATAAAAAAAAAAGGGCGAAGCAGTTGTTTGGTTGATTTTATTAACGAATTAGGCTAATTATATGAGGAAGCGCGGTGTTTTTATCGCGACAGGGTGAACAGATGGAGTCCGATGCGAATGGGGTTTTATGCTTGTGCAGGCCAACTTGGGGGGGGATGTGAAATGAGTCTAAAACTTACGATCGAAGGCGCTAAGCTTATCGAGAAAGGCATCTGGAAGGCCAGGCTTAAGCCGGAAGAAACGTCGGCATTTGGTAAATGCGACAGTAGATCTGGCCCATACAGCATTTTACTCTTAAATGATAAAGTCAACTTTAATGAAGGGACCCACAGCATCACTTTTGATCCAAATGCTACCCGCTTGTTAAACATCGGTAGCACGGAGCAGATTATCATCCTTCGCGGTGCAACGACCCAAATAGAGATCTCGGCGACACCCCAGAAACCGATGCCTGCCATAAAGAAAGCCACGAGTGATACACCCCGAAAGGAATCCCAGGAGGGGAAAATTACTGAATATGAGCTGGCAGATGCGCTTTCGACCGGAGATAAGCTGTTCCTCAGCGAACTGCCACCCGAGATGCGCGAAATGGGTGAACAGTTGCTTTCGGAAGTCAGGGGCGAATTCAAAGGTGAACTGACCTACGAACCGCGCTCGGCAAAGTTTGACGAAACGCCTGAGATTTTTTGGACGATAAAAATTCAGCCGCAAGATAAATCACTGCGAATAACGGTACGCGGAACTCCTGACACATTCCCACTTATTGAGGGGGTTGATTTAAAAGTGGATAAATTCGGTTATTCGGCATTTGTCATCACGCACAAGGGACAGGTTTCCGGTGCGGTGACCGCCATTCGACAGGGTGCCAAGAATATGGAAGATTGAATGTGAAGGATATAAATGATTTTCCGGCTGAACTGAGAAATGAAGCCGGTATAAAATGGGATGGTTTTTGCAACGCCGCCCGAAAACAGCAGTTGCTCCCGCCGGTTGACCGCGAGTTTTTCAATATCGCCGTACGCATTTTCGTGTTCAGCGACTTCGTATCAAATTCCTGCATGCGCGAACCCGAATTGTTGCTTAATTTGGTTGAAAGTGGTGATTTATATTCAAAATATCAAGGGGCAACCTACCAGCGGAAAATTGAAAAGGCGCTTGCCGGAATTAAAAAAGAGGCACAACTTGAGCAGGTTCTACGGCGCTTGCGCTGCCGAGAGATGATAAGAATAGCCTGGCGCGATTTGGCCGGTTGGACAAAGCTTTCGGAAACCCTGTCTGATCTCTCAACTTTTGCCGACGCTTGTATTGATCAGACGGTTGCCGTCCTATATCGATGGCAATGCGCTGAAGAAGGGACCCCTCAGGGAGCCGATGGTTCACCCCAGCAACTGGTTGTAATCGGTATGGGAAAGCTCGGTGGCCGGGAGCTGAACTTTTCTTCCGACGTTGACCTTATTTTCGCCTTTCCCGAAATCGGTGAAACCAAAGGTGGGCCGCGGTCGACAAGCAATGTAGATTTTTTTGTGCGTCTGTGTCGCCGTTTGATTAAGGTGTTGGGTAAAACCACGATTGATGGTTTCGTGTTCAGAATTGACACGCGTCTTCGCCCGCATGGTGAAAGCGGTCCCCTAGTGATGAACTTCGACGCTATGGAGCGATATTACCAGCGAGAGGGGCGTGAGTGGGAGCGTTACGCCTGGATAAAGGCCAGAATCGTCGCTGGTGACAAGGCCGCGGGCCGGCATCTCCTGCAGAGACTGAATCCCTTTGTCTACCGCAGGTACCTTGACTTCGGTGCTTTTGAGTCCTTAAGAGACATGAAAGAAAAAATCGCCCTCGAAGTGAACCGTAAAGGTTTAAAAGATAACATCAAACTCGGCCCCGGGGGCATTCGCGAAGTTGAATTTTTCGGTCAGGTATTTCAACTCATCCGGGGAGGCGTGGCACAGTCATTGCAGACTCCGAGCATTCAAATCGCACTGAAAACCCTTGCTCGGGAAAACTATATCTCTTGGCAAGTAAGCCAGGAACTGAATGGTGCCTATGAAATGTTGCGGACCGTCGAAAACCGCCTGCAGGAATTTTCTGACCAGCAAACACACCTGCTTCCATCAAATCCGATGGAAATGACGCGCCTGGCCCTCTCCCTGGACTTCGCTGATCCCGTAACTTTCATGCACCAGTTAGATGGCCAGCGGCAACGGGTTCATAGCCATTTCTCAATGCTATTGGAAGGAGACGATTTAGATCAAAAGAATAAACAACGCGAAAAGGTATTTGAGGCCATCTGGTTGGATCTGCTTGAAAAGGATGAGGCCAAAGAACATTTGTCGGCGGCCGGGTTTGAAACACCCGAACGGATATTAACGCGGCTGGATCACCTCCGACAGGATACCACCAGACGGTTGCAGGCCATCGCAGGGCGGAGGCGCCTCGATAAATTGATGCCCTTGCTATTGATTGCAGCGGGCAGATCCGAATATCCTCTGATGACATTTACGCGCATCATTGAGCTGATCAAGGCCATCGCAGGGCGGGCATCATATTTATCCCTTCTGCTGGAGAATCCAACATCTCTCAGTCATCTGGTCAAACTTGTCGAGTCCAGCGCTTTCATCGCTTCTTTTCTGTCACAGCACCCCGTGCTTTTAGATGAACTTTTAGACGCGCGCACGCTATATCTTCCTCCCAGCCGGCAAGAACTTGAACAAGAACTTCGCCGACGCATGGATCGCCTTCCCGATGATTTTGAATATCAAATTGAGGAGCTGCGGATATTTAAACAGGCGTCCGTCTTTCGGGTGGTCACGGCCGATGTGACCGAGGTGTTACCCCTCATGCGCGTAAGTGACCACCTGTCGGATATCGCGGAGACTGTATTAAACGAGGTTTTCAGGCTGGCCTGGGATTATCTGGTCGGCAGGTACGGCAAACCGATCTGTATTCTAAACGGAAAATCCTGTGATCAGGGTTTTGCCGTGATTGCCTACGGTAAGCTGGGGGGATTGGAACTGGGATATAGTTCCGATTTGGATCTGGTGTTTCTGCATGCAGCCGCCGAGGGTCGGACCCAAAACGGCGAATCGGCCATAGACAATCGTCAATTTTTCGCACGTTTGGGTCAACGCGTCATTCATATACTCGCAGTGCCCACCCGGGCCGGGGTTCTGTACGAAGCCGATATGCGATTACGTCCAAGCGGTGAGGCGGGAATCTTGGTCAGCCACATTGAGTCGTTCGGGGATTACCAGAAAAAAGATGCCTGGACATGGGAACATCAGGCACTCATCCGGGCAAGGGCCGTTGGCGGCCACCCTCTGCTGAGGCAGCGTTTTGAGACCCTGCGAAAATCTGTGCTTGCGCGGCCCCGCAAAAAATCGCAGCTTCAACGAGACGTTGTCGGCATGCGGGAGCGCCTGAGGAGAGAACATTTGCGGAAGGACACCGGCCTTTTTGATCTTAAACAGGACACCGGCGGAATAGTGGATATAGAATTTCTGGTTCAATATCTCGTTCTCTTAAAATCATATGATAATCACGAATTGCTGGCGTGGACCGACAATGTCAGGCTGATACAAACCTTGCTTGAAACCGGTGTGTTCGACGAGTGGACGGCCCATTTACTTAAACATGCTTACCTTATTTATCGGGCCACCGCTCACAAACTCAGCCTTCAGGAAAAACCGGCGCTAATACCGGCGGATAAATTTCAATACCTCAGAGAAAAAGTGGAAAATATCTGGCAAAGATTTCTCTTACAATGAACGCAACCCCTGACACTATTCTAAAAACCCTGCAAAAAAAGCGCGAGCTGTTACTCAAGCGTTTATCACAACTAGAATCAACGACATTCTTGATGCGGCATGCCCAGATAATTGATGATTATTTCCGGGAAAGCTTCCAGGCCAGTAAGGTGGGCCCTCGAATAGACATTGTCAAAAACCCATATACTTTTATCGCACTGGGCGGGTATGGCCGCAGCGAGCAGTGCTTCCATTCAGATATCGACCTGTTGTTTCTTTTCAAAAGCGGAATTCCCGATAGGGCTGAGAACCTTATTCAAGAAATCATATACCCGCTATGGGATATCGGCTTGAAAGTCGGCTATGCGGTGCGCTCTTTAGGGGAATGTCTGCAATTGGCCGCAAATAACTATGAAGTGCTCACACCCCTTTTGGACGCCCGCTTTATTTGCGGAATATCCACCCTATTCTCTGAACTTATGGAGCAGTTGCACACAAAATTCATGATGCGACGGTCCCGCAAAATTATTAATTGGCTGATCGACAGCAACCGTCAACGGCATGGGTATTTTGGTGACTCTACCTACCGCTTGGAACCAAATTTAAAAGAGGGCCAGGGCGGGTTGCGTGACTACCACACGATGCTCTGGCTGGCGCGAATCAAGTTTCAACTCAAACACCGTCGAGATCTCGAATACTTAGGTCTGCTTTCTCATGATGAATTTCACCAACTGAGCCAGGCCCTTTCCTTTATCTGGCAGGTACGCAACCGGCTGCATATGATAACCGCAAGAAAATGCGACCAGCTTCACTTTGAGAACCAAATTAAGTTGGCGGTGTCTTTAAAATATAAAAAAGGCAATGGACAATACGCGGTGGAAAAGTTCCTGGCGGATCTTCACAGTCAAATGGACTTCATCAAACAACAACATCTCATGTTTTTGTATGAACTTGGATACGCCGCCAGACGCAGACCTCGCAAGTTGCCCGCCAAGAAGACAAAAATTAAGGGACTGGTCGTAAAAAAGGATATGCTGAACTTCAGTTCTTCTGAGAAAACATTGCGATATCCGAGTCTTATGATCCAAATATTTGAAGAAAGTGTTCGCCTGAAAATACCGCTGAGCCCGGAAGCCAAAAGACTGGTGAAGGAACTCGGTTATCTTGCAGATGAAAATTTCAGCACTGCCGCCGCTACGGTTAAATCTTTGGAGCGCATTTTATCTGCACCGGCACCTACTTTCAATGTGCTCAAAGAAATGCTGAATACGGGTTTTTTGGTAAAGCTGATTCCCGAATTTCACGGGATCGTCAATCGAATTCAATACGATGCGTATCATCTTTATCCGGTCGACAAACATTTGCTGCGGACCGTTGAAACCATCAAGAATTTCAGCCAAAGTCAAGACACCAAATTGGAGCCGCTGTGCCGCAATCTATACCGGGAACTCAAAAAGCGAAAACTTCTTCTGTGGGCCGCGTTGCTGCATGATATCGGCAAAGGCGGAACCCGCAAGAAACACTCGGATACCGGAGCTGATATGACAAGATATATTTTGGCATTGCGCGGCTTTAGGCCTAAAGACGTCGAAACCGTATCATTTTTGGTCGAAAAGCATCTCTTCCTGATAAAGACGGCCACCCGCAGGGACATTTTTGATGAAGAGACAGCTATCATGTGTGCCCGGGAAATCGGTGACATCGAGCGACTCAAAATGCTGTATTTACTCACCGTGGCCGATTCGAAGTCGACCGGCCCGCATGCCTGGAACGAGTGGACGGCCACCCTTTTGCAGGATCTTTTTCTTAAAGTCGTGAACATCATCGAAAAAGGCGAACTGGCGAGCCGCGAAGCCATTGCGGGGGTTAACCATAAAAAAGAAGTCGTTTTAAAGACTGCCCCCACAAAACAAGAGCGCCGTGAGTTGGAAGAAATATTCAGCGTACTGTCGCCGAGATATCTTCTTTATGCAACTTCCGATCAGCTTTTAGAAGATATCTCCCGCTACCGGCGCCTGAGGGGAAAAGAATTTGTCTGGAATATCACCCGAACCGCCGATACATTCAGAAGAACGGTTAAAATCTGCGCCAAGGATCGCCCCGGTCTTTTTTCGAAAATTGCGGGAGTTTTCACGTTGAATAACATTGATATTATCGATGCCCAGATTTTCACCTGGCGCAACAATATCGCCGTGGATGTTTTCGAGGTCAAACCGCCGCCGGATCCGGTATTTGAGGATGAGCGCTGGATGCGGGCCGAAGAGAACCTGGCATCGGCCTTGCAGGATCAATTAGATCTCACATCGTCTTTAAGGCATAAGCTGCGCAGATACCGGATCCAAAAACGTCCCACCGCAATACGGCCACAGCGTGTCGCGGTGGACAATACCAGTTCCAGTTTTTTCACAATCGTGGAGGTTTTTAGCTACGACTTTCCGGGTCTTCTGTACAGCATCACGGATGCCCTTTTTCGCTGCAAGCTGGACATCTGGGTCGCCAAAATCTCCACCAAGGTCGATCAGGTCGTCGATGTTTTTTATGTCAGGGATTTCGACGGCCAAAAAGCGGACTCTCCGGAACAGGAAAACATGATAAAAGCAACCATCAAAGAAAAATTATTTGATACTCGGCCGAAAGAAAACAAAGCACCCATTTAGCTTAATTCGACCTTGGAAAATATCTATGCCTTCAGCCTCTTAACTACCTGCATCACCCAACTACCATTCGGTTTCATCGCCTCCCACAGAGTTAGTTAGGCTCTTTGCCCTAAAAGGCGGGGCTTACAGGGGAAAAGAACCGGTCAATACTCGCGCTTCAATAAGAATGCCCGAATAATTTTGGAAAAGTGATTCCAATATCTCGCTCAACTTGAACCTCAACATACCCCTGCTAGCCCCACAATATGTTACAATCCTGGTTATATAAAAGAGAGAGTAAAAATACAAATTTGTAATTTTACTAAAATTTTATACAAAAATGTAAAATGAAAAATTTTATATTATTCTGATAATAAATTTAATAATTCGATATTATTTCTAATTTATATCAGTGTTGCCGTTGGCGCATTTGTTGCATCACACACTGTCTTTTTTACTTTAGCGGCGAATATAGGTGACAAATGTGCTGCGTTTTTAAAAAGGGGGTCAAAACAAATGAAATATATTGTGGCTATGATACAGCCCCATAAACTCACCGATGTCAAGCAGGCATTATTTGATGAAGAGGTATACGCCATGACGGTAAGCAACGCGTTGGGGTGCGGAAACACCATGGGGTATACCGAGACCTACCGAGGAGTAAAGCAAGAAGTAAATCTTCTCAAAAAAGTACGACTTGAAATTGCGGTCAATGAGGATTTTGTTGAACGAACGATTGAAGCGATCATAAAGGGGGCGAAAACTGGAGAAATGGGCGACGGAAAAATTTTTGTCTTGGATCTCCCGCAGTGTATCCGGATTAGAACGCTGGAAAGAGGCACCAAGGCCATCTAATAGAAAAGAAAAAATTCAGGAGGTGCAAACATGATAGGTATCTGGACAGCAATTGCGATATTCGCAATATTGCTCATTCTGGCTTTCATCAAAGCCAATTTAAGGATTTGCCACCCCAATGAGATATTGGTTTTTTCGGGCAGGAAGCGAAAGCTAAAAGACGGGGCTGAAGTCGGTTATCGGGTCATTAAAGGCGGGCGGGGTCTTAAAATTCCCATCATAGAATCTGTGACCCACCTGCCGCTGACCATCATCCCCATCGACATTGAACTCAGTGGGGCCCTCACCAATGGCCTGATACCAGTCAATATCGAAGCCATGGCCAACATCAAAATTGCCGGCAGTGAGGAGGAAGGACTTTCCAGTGCCTTAGAGCGATTCTTAGGAAAAAATCTCAATGATATCTCACAGATCGCAAGAGAAAATCTGGAGGGAAGCTTGCGGGGTGTTCTGGCTAAATTAACTCCGGAAGACGCCAACAATAACAGACTGGAATTTGCCGAAAAGGTTGTGCAGCAGGCTAGAGACGACCTGGGGCGACTGGGTTTGGTGCTGGACACTTTTAAAATAAAACATCTCTCTGACAACGAAGGATACCTGGATGCCATCGGACGGAAAAAGAACGCCGAGGTCAGAAGGGACGCGGAGATAGCTGAAGCCAATGCCGAGGCCGAATCAAAGCAAGTCGCAGCAGAAGCCAAGAAAAAAGGAAATGTGGCCGAAGCCGAAGCTGATGTAACCATCGTCGCAGCGGAAAATACACTGAGGGTAAAAAAGGCCGACCTGGCGGCCGTGGCGCTTCGGGCTGAAGCCAAGTCAAAAGTTGCCGGAGATATCGCCAGGATCGAAGAGGAAAAAATCCTTGAAGCTCAACGGGTCGAAATGAATAAAAACAAATATGAAGCCGATGTCATCGTGCCGGCCCAAGCAGAAAAACAAGCCATGGTGTTAAAAGCCATAGGGAATGCTGCCAGCATCGTCGAGGATGGCAAAGCAACCTCGGAAGCCGTAAAGGTAATGCGGCAGGAATGGGAGAAAGAAGACACCCGGGAACTCTTCCTCATTCAGCAACTTCCGGATATCCTGGACAAGGTGACCCGCGTGGTTTCCGACAATTTAGCTATCGACAAAGTCACCATTTTGGATAGCGGCAATGGACAGGGTATGCCATCCTATGTCAAGGGGGTTACCGGCTTTATCGTTGCGATTTTTGAGCAGATAAAAAATGCCACCGGATTGGATATACCTGAAATACTTCAAACCAAGAGCAAATCCGTAGCAGACATTACTCGTTAGTAAAGGTGAACAAATGTTGCAGTGCAAATCAAAAAAAGATGTCCTGAGAATTGTTAAAGACAAGGACGTAAGTTTTATCCAGTTCTGGTTTACGGACATCCTGGGCATCTTAAAATCCTTTGCCATTACGCCATCCGAATTGGAGGTTGCTTTAGAGGAAGGAATGGGGTTTGACGGTTCTTCTATTGAGGGATTTGCCCGTATCGAGGAAAGCGACATGATCGCCATGCCGGATCCAGCTACGTTTCGGTTTCTCCCCTGGCGACCAAGTGAACGGCCGGTGGCGCGAATGTTCTGCGATATTCTCCAGCCGGATGGAACACATTATGCGGGCGACCCCCGATATGTATTGAAACGTGCATTACAAAAAGCAGCCGACAAAGGATACAAATATTATCTGGGGCCGGAGCTGGAATTTTTCTACTTTGAAAGCAGCCAAGCCCCGAAAATCCTTGACAAGGGGGGCTATTTTGATTCCCGACCTCTGGATCTGGCCGGGGACTTGAGACGTGATACGATTTTCAATCTTCAGAGCATGGGCATCCAGGTGGAATACAGCCATCATGAAGTGGCCCCCAGCCAACATGAAATTGACCTGCGCTACGATGAGGGCCTGAATATGGCTGATAAAACCATGACCTATCGCGTGGTGGTCAAGGAAGTCGCCCGAAAACACGGCGTTTACGCAACTTTTATGCCCAAACCTATTTTTGGTGAGAATGGCAGCGGCATGCATGTACATCAATCGCTTTTTCGGGGGGACATCAATGTTTTCTACGATCCCAATGACCCATATCATCTCTCTGATGTTGCCAAATCGTTTATTGCAGGAATTATGCGACATGCCCGAGAAATTGTAGGTGTCACCAATCAGTGGGTCAACTCATATAAACGGCTGGTTCCGGGCTACGAAGCCCCAGTCTATATCTCATGGGCCCGGCGCAACCGCTCGACCATGATTCGTGTGCCGAACTACAAACCCGGCAAAGAAGTGGCCACGCGCATTGAATTCCGCTCTCCCGATCCTTCCTGCAATCCTTATCTGGCCTTTGCTGTGATGCTGGCAGCGGGCTTGAAGGGTATTGACGGCAACTATCCTCTGTCAGATCCCATCGAAGAGGATATTTACGAGATGAATGAGGCGGCTAGACAGCGCAGCGGGATTGTATCACTGCCGGGCAGCCTGTTTGAAGCAATTCAGGAGTTGGAAAAGAGTCAACTGGTAAGAGAAACGCTCGGTGATCATATTTATCAACAGTTCATCGCCAATAAAAAAATTGAATGGAATCGCTTCCGAACCCACGTCAGTGAATATGAGATCAAAAATCACCTGCCACGGCTCTAACCGCCAGGCCGGGATCACAATAAAGAATGTATGCCTGAGGTGAGTTATAGCAAGCGTTTAGGGTATTGCTTGTTCTTTCTCAGTCTGGCTCCGTCGAGTTTAAAAATTGCTGGGTCGATAATACAAATCGGCCAGATGACAAGGCTGAACAACGATAAGGAGATGAAATGTACAGAAGAGTTTTTCTTTTAACTGTTATTGTTTTTGTTATTTTCGGATTTTCAGCAAGCATTGCAGAGGCTTCAGATGGACCGACTGCAAAGTCTATTGCAGTCGACACCATCGCACTCGATACAGGCTGGACTTTAATTGCCGCAGTTTTGGTAATGTTTATGCAGGCCGGATTTGCAATGCTCACGGCCGGGTTTTCTCGCTCTAAAAACGCTTGTAACATGTTGATGAAAAATCTTATGGACTTTTGCTTTGGTACTGTAACCTATTGGGCAATTGGCTTTGGCTTGATGTTTGGGGCGGGCAATCTTATCTTCGGCAACAGTGGATTTTTCCTGATAGACTCGGGAAATACTTTTGCCTCTTTAAACTGGACCCAGGTCCCGTTGGAATGTAAATATTTCTTTCAACTGGTATTCTGTGCCACTGCTGCAACGATTGTGGCCGGGGCAATGGCAGAGCGGACAAAATTTATTGCATATATTTTTTACAGCATCATCATCACGGCTATCATTTATCCCCTTGTAGGACACTGGATCTGGGGTGGAGGCTGGCTGGCGGCGATTGGCATGTGGGATTTTGCCGGATCAACCGTCGTGCACTCCACGGGAGGCTGGCTGGCCCTGGTGGGGGCCTTTATGCTTGGTCCCCGGACGGGCAAATATAATCGAGATGGCTCTTCAAACGCCATCACAGGGCATAGCATTCCGCTGGCAACCCTGGGTACCTTTATTCTGTGGTTCGGCTGGTTTGGATTTAACCCGGGAAGCACCATGGCTTTAGTATCGGACATTGCGCATATTGCTGCTACTACCAATCTCGCCGGGGCAGCCGGTGGCATTTCTGCTATGATCACGTCTTGGTGGATGTTCAAAAAAGCCGATATCAGTATGGCTCTTAACGGTGTTCTCGGCGGACTGGTAAGCATTACCGCTTCTTGCGCCTTTGTTTCTGCCGGTAGTGCCATATGGATCGGTATCATTGGGGGTGTTCTCGTCGTTCTCGGGGTTGTATTTATTGATCAAATTTTACATGTCGATGATCCTGTCGGTGCAATCACTGTCCACGGTATCTGTGGTTCATGGGGCACACTCGCGCTGGGGCTTTTTGCTCAGGATAAGTTTTCGCCGGGAACGACAGGAAACGGCATATTTTTTGGAGGAAGCTGGAAGCTCATCGGCGTTCAGGCCCTCGGTGTTATTTCTGTTTTTGCCTGGTGCTTGCTGGCAGGTATTATGATGTTCTTTGTCATCAAACATTTGGTGGGATTAAGGGTCCGCAGAGAGGAAGAGCTACGAGGTCTTGATATTGATGAACACGGCATGGAGGCATACTCAGGATTTCAGGTTTTTACGACACAATGAGAAATTGACCTAAAACAAATGGAAATATTTGGAATTTTATCAGATCGCCAACCAAATCGAACAAGAATGTTGCATCCGGGCTTGAAAGAATCTATTAGATACACTGTCAGTATTTTCATTTGACAAACAACTATTTTTAGGATTAGAGGACCACCTCAGGTGAAACATCCAAATAAATAGTGCAAAGGTCCAGGGAAGCCAAAAAATTGGGGGGATCGTTAATGAAAAAAATAGAGGCCATCATCAAGCCTTTCAAGCTGGATGATGTAAGGGAGGCTCTCAACGAAGTCGACATCCAGGGGATGACCATATCAGAAGTCAAGGGATACGGCCGGCAAAAAGGACACAAGGAAGTTTACCGAGGGGCGGAATATGTCGTCGATTTTATCCCTAAAATCAAAATCGAAATTGTGGTTGATTCCGACCAAGCCGACGAAGTGGTTAAAAGAATCCGCCAAGCCGCCAATACCGGAAAAATAGGCGACGGGAAGATTTTTATCTTCCCCGTTGAAGAAGCGATACGGGTCAGGACGGGGGAGACCGGAAAAGACGCTATTTAACTTTTGAAGGAGGACGTTAGGTATGACACCCAAACAGGTTTTGGAGATGGCCAAGGAAAAAGGGGCAAAAGTCGTTGATTTGCGCTTTATGGACTTTCCGGGAGTATGGCAACACTTCACCGTACCCGTCAGTGAGCTTGAAGAAGCAAGCTTTGAAGACGGATTCGGTTTTGACGGGTCGAGCATTCGCGGGTGGCAACCGATCCACGCCAGTGACATGCTGGTGGTTCCGGATGCCGCCACCGCAAAGATGGATCCGTTTTATCAAGAACCCAGCCTGGTGTTGATCGGCAACATCGTTGACCCGGTAACCCGGGAATCCTACACCCGGGATCCGCGCTTTATTGCCCAGAAGGCCGAGAATTATCTCAAAAGTTCCGGCATCGGTGAGATCGCGTATTTTGGACCGGAGGCCGAATTCTTCATTTTCGACGAAATCCGTTTTGAGTCCGCCCGGCATCGGGCATTTTATGAAATCGATTCCGTTGAAGGCACCTGGAATTCGGGGCGGGAAGAGTGCCCCAACCTCGGCTATAAACCGCGGCCCAAGGAAGGATACTTTCCGGTGCCGCCCATGGATAAATTCCAGGATATCAGAACGGAGATGCTGTTGACACTCGAGGACTTGGGAATTGAAATCGAGACCCAGCACCATGAAGTGGCTACCGCCGGTCAGGCTGAAATAGATATGCGATTCAAACCGTTGCTGCAAATGGCCGATCAGCTGATGTGGTTCAAATACGTGCTAAAAAATGTTGCCTATAGTCATGGTTTCACCGTCACGTTCATGCCGAAGCCGATTTTTGAAGATAACGGGACCGGCATGCACACCCATATCAGTATCTGGAAAGAAAACAAACCGTTGTTTGCCGGTGATAAATATGCCGGTGTCTCCCAGGAGGCCCTCTATGCCATTGGCGGTATTCTCAAGCATTGCAAAGCCCTGTGTGCTTTCACCAACCCGACCACCAATTCCTACAAACGGTTGGTTCCAGGCTTTGAAGCACCGGTTAATCTGGCATATTCCAGCCGAAACCGCAGTGCCGCCGTCCGCATTCCCATGTACTCGCCGTCGCCGAAAGCAAAACGGATTGAATTCAGAACACCGGATCCATCCTGCAACGGTTACTTGGCATTTTCAGCCATGCTGATGGCCGCCATTGACGGTATCCAAAATAAAATAGACCCGGGGGATCCGCTGGATAAAAACATTTATGATCTCCCGCCCGAAGAGCTGGCCGAAGTCGCATCGGCACCCGGCTCTTTGGAGGAGTCACTGGCGGCACTGCAAAAAAACCCGGAGTTTCTCTTGAAGGGTGAGGTGTTTACCCAGGATGCCATCGATATGTGGGTTGAATACAAAATCGAAAACGAGGTCAATCCGATCAAGTTGCGGCCCCATCCCCATGAGTTCTACCTGTATTTCGACATTTAGCGGTAGTGGCGGTAATCTACCCCATACCTCTGGGCCTTGTAAGCAAAAATCCTGATGGTGGTTTGTAAAATTTTGGCAGCCCGGGAGATATTGCCCCTCGTATTTTTGAGGGCGTCGATAATCATTTCCCGTTCCAGATTGGCCACCGCATCCTCCAGGGAAAAAGCCGGCAAGGTATCCGATTCCACACCGGTCTGGAGGGTGGGGGGCAGATGATAGCTGTGGATCACCCCTTCTTCGCACAGCAGTACCGCCCGTTCGATGCAGTTTTCAAGCTCTCTGACATTTCCCGGCCAGTGATATTGTATCAGCATATCAATGGCCGGTGTTGAAAATCGGCGGATGTCCTTGTGGTTCTCTTTAGCGTATCGTTCCAGAAAATGATCCGCCAACAGTAAAATATCTGTCTTGCGTTCTCTCAGAGGCGGCATGTAAATCGGAAATACGTTCAACCGGTAATACAGGTCCCCCCTGAAGCTTTCCGCTCCGACCGCTTGCTCCAGATTTTTGTTGGTTGCCGCAATGATACGGACATCTGTTTTGATCGTTTGATTTCCGCCGACGCGTTCGAACTCTTTTTCCTGTAAAATACGCAATAGGTTGACCTGAACGTCCAACCCAAGAGACCCTATTTCATCTAAAAAAATCGTTCCTTTGTGGGCCCGTTCGAATTTTCCCGTCTTTCGTTTGATGGCACCGGTAAAAGCGCCTTTTTCGTGCCCGAACAATTCGCTTTCAATCAGATTAACCGGCAACGCGGCACAATTGACTTTGACAAAAGCATTTTGCGCCCTGTGACTGTTGTAATGGATGGAATGCGCGGCCAATTCTTTGCCGGTCCCGCTTTCCCCGCGAATAAGTACGGTGGTATTGCTTTTGGAAACCTGAGAAATCATTTGAAAGACTTCCCGCATCTTATTGCTGTTACCAATAATATTGGTGACACGGTATTTGTTTTCCAGTTCCTTGCGGAGTCTGCGATTCTCATCCCGCAATTTCTCCTTTTCCAGACGGATGGTTTCAAGATTGATGACATGGCGGGCAACCATGGTTGCCACAACCGAGAGAAGTTTTTGTCCGTTCTTGAGGTTGTAAGATTCATCATAAGGTCGATCCACGCTCAGGGCTCCGATCACCTGGCGGCCTTTTTTAATGGGCACACAAATAAAAGAAAGCTCCTGAAAGGCTTGGGTCTTTCTGGTGGCCGTGCGGTCCAGAAACAGGGGTTCCTCACTGATGCGCGGTACGGCCACCCCTTTGCCGGACTGTATGACCCGACCGGTAATTCCCTCCCCCAGTTTATATTTCACTCTGGCCATGGCACTTTGCGGCAACCCATGGGCAACTATTATGCTGATCTCGTTGCGCAACGGATCTAGAATGGTTACGGTGCCGCGCACCATATTCAAGGTGCTGGACAGGATGTCTAAAACCTTATATAAAGATTTCTTCAGGTCCAGATGCTCGTTTAGCGCTTCACTGATTTCGTAAAGGAAGGTGACTTCCTCGATGGATTTGAGCGGACTCATTTTTTACCGGTTCACCAGTGTCTTTTTCAAATTTGGAATGTTTTTTAAATGAGGGATCGGGGTATTTTTTTCACGGCAAGATGCCGGGTTGTTGCCTGCCAAGCCTGACAGCGGCAACTGCCCTGCATTTTACTGCCGGTTATTTAAAACGTTCACTCCAACAAGAACCGGCCGGCTTGCTTCCCTGTAAGCCCTGCCTTTTAATGAGGGGTGAAGGGAAGCTATTCTAAACAGAGAGTTTCCTTTCCGGGAAGACCCGCCCTTTAGGGCGGGTAGCTTCACACCGTGTTTTGCCTTTCTCGGCGGCAATAGCCCTCTGCCGATCGGAAGTGCAGGGGCGATCAGCTTGTCGTGAAAAAAATACCCCGACCCTTCATTTACACAATTATACAAATTTGTAATAAATACCATTTTGCTGCTAAAATCAAGTCATTAATGTCCGAGACGGTTTTGCAGGCGCCCAACAATCAAAATAATAAATTGGTTTTATCCCATGATTCTCCACATTGACATGGATGCTTTTTATGCCTCCGTCGAGCAATTGGACAATCCCGATTTGAGAGGCAAATGCGTCATTGTGGGCGGTAGCGCCGCCCGCGGTGTCGTTTCGGCCGCCAGTTATGAGGCCAGAAAATATGGGGTGCATTCGGCCATGCCTATTTTTCAAGCCAAACAGAAGTGCCCCAAGGGCGTTTTTGTCCGGCCCAGATTTGAGCGATACAAGGAAGTTTCACGACAGATCATGTCCCTGCTGCAGGAATTCACGCCTTTGGTTGAACCGGTCTCCATCGATGAAGCTTATATGGACATTCGCGGCTGTGACAAACTTCACGGATCTCCTGAAGAAATCGGCGCCTTGATAAAGAAAATAGTAAAACAAACCGCGGATTTGACCTGTTCGGTGGGCATCGCTCCCAATAAATTTTTAGCCAAGATTGCATCCGACATGGATAAACCGGATGGTTTGGTGGTTATTTTACCGGAACATGTCCAACAATTCATCGATGAACTGCCCATTCAAAAGGTACCCGGTGTGGGCCATAAAACAGCCCAGCAACTCAAGTTGCTGGGCATCCGGACCCTGGGTGATATGAAAAAATATCCGGAGGAGTTGATACAGAGCCGGCTCGGCAAAAACGGTAAAAGGCTTTTGGAACTTGCAGACGGCATTGATGATACACCGGTTACACCGTCTTCTCCACATAAATCAGTTAGCTCGGAGAGCACCCTGTCTCAAGATACCCGAAACACGGAACTGCTCAATACCCTTATTTTGAGGCATTCCGAAGATGTAGCCAAACAATTGAGAAAAATGGGCCTGCGCGCAAAAACAGTCACCTTGAAATTAAAACATGCTGATTTTAAACAAGTCACGCGCAGCACGACTTTGACGGTGCCGCTGCAATCCTCGGATAAAATATATTTTGCAGCTTCACGGTTGTTGGCCGACTATCCTCTAAAAAAGCAGGTGCGGTTAATCGGGGTAGGCGTGACCGGTCTGGTTCCGGCGAATTTACCGCTGCAATTGAATCTTTTTGAAGAGATTAAAATTAAGGGGGACCACTGGGAAAAAGTAGACCGTGCCCTGGATACCATCACTCAGAAGTTTGGCAAAAATGCCATCAAGCGTGCCAGCCTGCGTAAAAAGAACCACACCCCGTAGCAGAAGCAGCTCGTTCTAATAAGCGGGGCTTGCCGGTAGGAAAAAGGCCTAATTCAGTTTTGAGCCACCGCTTTTAAGGCACTTTACGGCACGGTTTGCACGGTTGTGATACGCGGCATTTTCCCTTTTTTAACGGGCTGCTGGCCAAATTCCTTTGAGCGGTCATTATAGCGGATGTAAAGCTCCCCGCCCCAAGGGGCGGGGATGCTGCCGTTCGGCAGTGCTTCGCAGCCCGGAAAGGAAGATATCTTTTTAAACTCTAACACGCGCATTTTTCAAACTTTAGACAGTTCTTGCAGGTTCCGTCGAAGCAAACTTCCACGCCATCAATCATTCCCGGAAATGTAAGGGTGAGCGGCGCCATATCCAGTGTCAGGCTTTCCGGGCTCAAGCACTCCATATGGCCACAGCGTTTGCAATAAAAATGGGGGTGGGGCTGATGATGCCGGTTTGGTGCCAGGCCATAATGAAACGAGCGTCCGCCGCCACTGAGTCGTTTTACAATTCCCTTTTTTACCAAAAGATCCAGGATTCGGTAGACCGTAACCCGGTTTATGTTAATGTTGCGCGTGAGCGTTTCAAATATTTGCCGAGTGTTTAAGGGGCGATTATTGTTTCCGACAACTTCAAGTATTTTAATCCTATGGGGGGTTGGCGCTAAACCTGCCTGGCTGAGTAGCTGCGTATAATCACATCGATGACACATAATCATATTCTTTCCGTCTTGTCTCGGGGTGTTCTGTCTTCAGGATTTACCTGAGCGAAATAGGCGCGGCGGGTGATGTAGTTTTCAAGCACCACGGCCATAAGAAACGCCGTTCCGGCGACGAGTATTATCGAGGCTCCGGAAGTCAAATTAAAAGCATAGGACAGCCAAAGACCGGTTAAGGTAAAAACCATGCTCAACAGGCAGGAAGAAATCATCATTTTAAACAACGATGTTGAGAATTTTTCGGCAATGAAGGGTGGGATGGTTAAAAGTGCAATCACCAGAATCAATCCGACCACTCTTATGATCAGCACAATGGACACCGCCAGCTGGCCAATGAGAAAAAAGTACAATAGTTTTACCCGAACACCTCTTATCTGGGCAAACTCTTCATCATAAGATATTGCCAGATAATCGTTATAAAAGTAAGTCACCGTGCAAATAATCACGATCCCTACGACCAGCATCATCCACAGATCAGTATCCGGCACGCTCAGGAGACTGCCGAACAGATAACTCATCAAATCGACATTATAGCCCGGTGTTAAATCGATGAGGATAATTCCCAGGGCCATGCCGACCGCCCAGAGCACCCCGATAATGGTATCGGCCCGATGCCTGGCTGTTAAGGTGACGGTTGCCATTACCATTGCAGCTAACAGAGAAAAGCCGATGGTGCCCAGCAGATATGGCCAACCGAAGAAAAATGCAAGTCCAATGCCGCCATAAGCAGCATGAGCAATACCTCCGGACAGAAAGACAATTCGGTTGACGACGACCAGGGTTCCCATAACACCGCAGATAATGGCGGCCAGCAATCCGGCAGCAATTGCATTTTGCATAAATTCGTATTGAAAAGCCTGCAGCATATCAATCATCCTCGTGGTTCATCAGGACCCGATGCGGCAACCCATGAGCAATGAGCTCGACGGGGCAGGTCTCTTCCACCGAGCAGTGATACATCGTTTCAATCATTTCCCCGGTAACCTCTGCCTGGTTATGATAGTGCAGATGTTGATTGACACAGGCAACTGATTTCACGTATCCGGAAAGCACCATCAGATCGTGGCTGACGATGACGATGGTGATGGTCTCGTTGAGTTGCTTTAAAAGATTATAAAACCCTCTCTGCCCTTTCGTGTCGATGCTGGCGGTGGGTTCATCTAAAAAAAGAATTTCCGGTTCGGTAACCAGTGCACGGGCAATTAAAACCCTTTGGATCTGTCCCCCGGAAAGCTCACCGATGCGACGCTCACAAAACTCGCCCATTTCCAGTTTGTCCAGTGCTTCACGGGCATGGATCCGATCCTGACGTGAGTATCGGGACCAACCCCTGCCGGGCTTGAGTTTTCCCATAAGAACCACATCAAGTGCTGAAATGGGAAATTGCATGTTGATATGAACATCTTGAGGGACATATCCGATGCGATGAGAGGCCTCCGATGGGGTGGCGGCAAAAATACGAATGCTGCCCTGCGTTGGTTTAAGTAATCCCAACATAAGCCTTAAGAGTGTGGTTTTTCCTCCCCCGTTGGGTCCGATCATGGCCAAAAAATCACCTTTTTGGACGTCCAGATTAACATCTTCCAGGATCGGGTACTCGTTAAAGGAAAAGCAGAGATTGCGGATGTCAATGATGATATCATTCATGGCATGGCCTTTTTCATGGCATTCTTGAATTTCCTCGCTTGGTGGCGAAGGTTAACCGCCCAATCCTCTGCAAGAGGATCTGCAAAAACGATTTCGGCGCCGATGGCCTTGGCAATCATTGCAGCGCTTTTCGTTGAAAATTGGGGTTGAACAAAAACCACCCTGATATTCCTGCGTCGGGCATATTCGATAATCTCTGTTAATTGTGCCGGCTTGGGATCTTTTCCTTCGGCTTCGACAGGCAACTGTTGCAAACCGTAGGCTTGGGCAAAGTATCCCCATGACGGGTGAAACACCAGAAATTTAAGCCCCTGATGGCCGACAAATGTGTTTCTGAGTTCGGCATCCAGGTCCACAAGTTCTAAAATAAACCCTTTATAGTTGGCTTCATAATCGGTGCGATGGGCCGGGTCGACCGCTTGAAGCGCTGTCAGAATCCTGCGCACCTGGATCATTACCAACGGCGGAGACAACCAAATGTGAGGATCGGGTTCGCCGTGTCTGTGGTCGGCTTCGAAACGACCTAGCTCGCTTCCGGCGTGATGTTGGCCCATCTCATGTTGTCCGAAAGCTTCGGGATGGATCCCCTCTGCGGGCTGTTCTTTTTTACCGTAAAGATGCTGGACGGTCATGGGAATCTTGGTGATTCCGTCGTCGGTGCGCACCACCTTCATTTTCGGGTTAGTGGCAGCTATCTTTGGCAGCCATACTTTTTCGAAAGGAACTCCAATGGCGTAATAGATTTTGGCTTTCGACAGGCTCACCATCTGTTTGGGTTTGGGCTCATAAGTTGCCGGACTGGCACCGGGTTCGACCAGAACGGATACGTCCACCAGATCCCCGCCAATCTTCTGGACAAAATACTTTTGCGGAAGGATGCTGACGAACACAGAGACTTTGTCAACTGCCCGGGCAAGGGAAAGCCAACCGGTTAAAAGAAAACCGATTGAAGCGGTCATGATTACAATTCTCGGTCTTATTTTTAACCTCCGGTCAGCAAATAAGTTACATCTTTAAAGACAATTCGATATAAACACATATAATTTAAAAATATTTGAAATTTTAACTTAATCCTGATTCAAAGGGTATTTATGGGCTTAACCAAATATATGCAAATTAATTGCATGGATGTCAAGAATGAACCACGAGGTGCTGTCGCCCTAGTGGCCGTGGCGCATTTGTGACCGGTTCGCTTCCCTGCAAGTCCCGCCTTTCAATGCGAGGGTTAAGGAAATCTATCTGAAACAGATATCCTCCTTTCCGGGCTGCGAAGCACTGCCGAACGGCAGAACTTTCCTCTTTTAGGACGGGGGGCTTCACAAAAATTTACCGCCGGCCCGCACCTCTTCATTATTGGTGTGTGCCAGCAAGACAATACCCTGGATCTCGACCTCAGTGTAGAAAAAAATTTGTTGGTATTCGCCGGTTATTTTTCAATTCCTGCAAGGGATGCCAGACAACGCAGCAACGGGCTGCTTGATTTTTTCGCCCTGGGACACAAAAAAGACGCCAAAGTTATGGAATTGTCCGGGGGGATGGCCCGAATACTTTATATTGACCCGGGCGTTGATAAATCAACCGGACCTCTTGATCTTAGACGAACCGACGACAGGACTTGACCCGCAATCCAGGCATCAGGTCTGGGAAAAGCTGGAGGCTTTGAAAAAAACCGGGCTGACGGTTGTGATTGCCACCCATTACATGGAGGAGGATTCAGACCTCAACGATACGGTCAAAAATGAGTTTTGCAATGAAACCTGCATTTAGCGGAACATTTTTCCCGGTATCGAATTTACCGCAGTGGGCCCAGCCCCTGGCCCTGGTATTTCCGTTGTATCATCTTGTTGAACTGGCACGCTGGTTTGGTTCGGGAACGAAGGCAATGAGCGGTTTTTGGAACATCGCTTATTTGCCGCTATTTCTTCTCATTTTTTCGTTTTTAGGACTCAAGGCTATGCGCAAGCGCTTGATTCTTTGACAAACATCTAGCCTCCCTTTAAACATGGAAGCAAACCGGTCATCTGTGCTTATAGGAGGAAAGTTAAATGTGTCAGCGATGCCCGGCTCCTTCAGATCGGTATATCATTCAGGACAAAAAAACCGGGTTATTTGTCTGTGAAGAATGTGGCTTTTCGGTTAAGGCCTTGACATCCGCCGCCTATAAGTCCGGCAGCTACATATGGAATGTAAATCCGGCCTGGCCGTCTTTCAACTCATTTGAGGATTTGATGGCACAGGTAACCGGCAAGGGAACAGTTTCGATGCCTGCCTGCAATTTGGTCCGCAACATTCCCTCCCGCCTGCTGAGTTATGCATACGAGGTGCTGAAGGCCAAAGCATCCACGGCCAAAAAGTGAAGCCTCCCCGCCCCAAGGGGCGGGGAGGCTGCCGTTCGGCAGTGCTTCGCAGCCCGGATAGGAAGATGTTCCTATCAGCTAACTCAGGGATCGGGGCAATTTTTGCGACGACAAGATGCCGGGTTGTTGCCTGCTCGGCGGCAACTGCCTTACATTTTGCTGCACCCAAGTACCTTTCGGGCTGTGTCGTAATTCGTCATCCCGGCCAAGTTCCGCGAAGCGGGCGCGAGCCGGGATCCAGTAATTGCTTGTTAATATTAGTAAATACTGGATTCCGGATCTCATCTTGCTATGCGGGATTCGTCCGGAATGACGGCTTTCGCGAATTGCGACACAGTCTCTTTGCCGACAGGTATTGGCCTGATTTGATCTGAATATTATTTTATGTTAAAATAATTCAGTTACTTAGAGACATATTTGAGGCGGGTTGAAGATGGACAGCGCAACAGCAGAATCAGATGGTTCGTCCGGCAGGAGAATCTATCAAAAAATTTATGCGAACATTCAAAAAGTGATGAAAGGCCAATCGGAGGCCATCCGGAAATTGCTGTCGGCCTTTGTCAGTGGCGGTCATGTTCTTTTGGAGGACTACCCGGGGACCGGCAAGACCACATTGGCCAAGGCCCTGGCGCTTTCAATCGATGCCAAATTCAAGCGCATACAGTTCACCCCGGACCTTCTACCGTCGGATATCCTCGGCATTTCGGTTTTCGATCAAAACGCGCAAGCCTTCCACTTCCATGCCGGCCCGATTTTCGCCAACATCGTCTTGGCGGACGAGATCAACCGCGCCTCACCGCGAACACAATCTGCGCTGCTGGAAGCCATGGCAGAGTCTCAAGTCAGCATCGACGGTGAGTTGAGGCAGCTGGAGGATCTCTTTTTTGTTATTGCCACCCAGAATCCGGTGGAATCACGCGGCACCTACCCGCTGCCGGAAGCTCAAATGGATCGGTTTGCCCTGCAGTTCAGCCTGGGATATATTTCACCGGAAGATGAAGTGGCCGTGTTATCAGACCAGATGCAACACCACCCGATCGATACTATCCAAGCCTGCGTTTCCATGGAGGAGATCGCCGCATTGAAACAGCAGGTCCGGCAGATAAGAATCAGCCCTGAAATCAAACGCTTCCTGGTGGATATTGTCAATGCCACTCGGGCTACTGCAGGTGTTCAATTGGGGGCAAGCCCAAGAGCCTCGCTGGCATTGATGAAGGTCGCACAGGCCCTGGCCCTGTTTGACGGATCCGAATTTGTACACCCCGAACACATCCAGGAGATTGCCGTCCCGGTTATTGCGCATCGAATCGTGATGGATCCCCAGGCGCGGTTTTCCGGAACCACCGCAGAGGGCGTTGTTGGAGAGATTTTGAAATCCGTCCCGGCCCCGGCCTGATCGTGCTGCTGCCCCCCATCCTCGGCCTTTGAAAGAGAGCTCGATGGAAGCTGTCTCTGGGGGCAATTAGAAGTGGTGTCAAAACCCCTTTTTGAGCCATGCTAGATATTTTTAGATCGCAGAACTGCGCCCTCTAAAATGCAGAACTTCATCCTAGTGGATGCTTCTATGAAACGGTTTTTGTATCATCTTTACCGCCGCAGTTACCAAACCAAAAAATGGTTTACGAGAAGATTTACTCCCAGTGGCCGGGTAGTCGTTTTATGCTTGGCAGTCTCTGCCGGTGTCGGCGTGGATACCAAAGGGACCATGGCCTATCAGGCGTTTACCTTCCTTTTCGCCGTTCTGATGATAGCCGTAGTGTTTGGCATGTTTTTTCGCTATCGATTCAATGCCACCCGTATCCTGCCCCGCTTTGGGACCGCCGGCGTTAAACTGGAATACCGCGTTGTAATCCAAAACAAAACCGACGAGATCCAGCGCGGGTTGAAACTTTTTGAAAATTTTGAAGATACCTGTCCCAGTTTCAGGGAATTCATGGAAACACCCGAACCCAAAGAGCGGCAGCGTAATCTCTTTGACAGAGTTTTTGGATATTATCGATGGCTGTGGCTGATTGGCGAAAAACGGCAAGCCACAACCAAAGCCGTGGCGCTGCCGGCCCTTCAACCCAATAGCGAAACAGAGGTTGTCGTTGAGATAACGCCTTCACATAGAGGCGTCGTCAGGCTGACCGGACTTACCATCGCCCGTCCGGATCCCTTTGGCTTTTTCCACGCCTGTGCCAGTGTTTTTCTTCCGCAATCCCTTCTGATTCTGCCGAAACGTTATGACCTGCCACCTATCGGCCTTCCCGGGACAAGAAGATACCAATCCGGGGGCGTCGCATTGGCTTCATCCATAGGGGATTCAGAAGAATTTATATCCTTGCGCGATTACCGCTCAGGAGATCCACTGCGAAAGATTCACTGGAAAAGCTGGGCCAAAACCGGCAGACCGGTGGTAAAAGAATACCAGGATGAATTTTTCGTCCGACACGCGCTGATTTTAGATACATTTCAGAGCAGCGTCCACAGCGAAATTTTAGAGGAAGCCGTATCGGTAGCGGCTTCATTTGCCTGTGACATACAGACCCAGGAGTCCCTGCTGGATTTGATGTTTGTAGGGACTGAAGCCTATTGTTTTACTGCCGGAAGAGGTCTTGCCCATACGGACAAAATGCTGGAAATTTTGGCCGCCGTTATCGCCTGCCGCGACAAATCATTCGATTATCTTACGCCGGTGGTCATCGATCGGGCCTCCTTGCTGAGCGGTTGTATCTGCATATTTTTGGCATGGGATGAATCCCGGCGAAAGTTAGTCGATTATTTGAATGCATTGGGCCTACCCGTCTTGGTTTTGGTCATAACGGATGTCTCGGAAAGCGACGACGCACCCAACCGGGCCGAGATACCAGACACTTCGCAAAATTTTCATCGCTTGGAACTTGGAAAAATCCAAGAAGGATTAATGAAAATATGAAACCGCCGCCGCTGCTCGTTGGTGCTGCATTGATGTTTTGGGGATGGCAGACCGGTCTGTGGATTTTGGCCGCAGGGATGGCTCTTATTTTCGAGGGGTCGCGCCTCATTCGCCTTAGATGGGATTTATCTGCCGACGATTTCCGGCGTATTTCGGATCTGTGCACCATACTGCTGGTCATCCTGTTGATCTATCTCTATGTCTCGGACACATCGGTCTACTTTCTCTATGTTCTTCTCAGGTGGCTTCCGATCGCTTTTTTCCCACTGCTGGTTGCCCAGGCATACGCCACGAGCGATCGCATTGATATCCGAGTGCTTTTTTTGGTGCTGAGAAAAAAAAGGAAAAAAGATGCAAAACAAAAACACACTGCTCTCAACCTAGCTTATCCATATTTGGCCATTTGCCTATGGTCCGCCAGTGCCGCAAATGTGAGAGATATCTATTTTTACATGGGTCTGTTTGGAATTGCGGCATTGGCTTTTTGGATGGTGAGATCGCAAAGATTTTCTGCGCCGCTTTGGCTGGGTCTAATGGTTCTTGCCGGATGTGCCGGTATAGTGGGACATATCGGGCTTCATAATCTTCATCTGTTTTTGGAAGAAAAGGGTCTGGAATGGATCAACAATTCCAACCGTCATGAGTTAGATCCTTTTCAAACAAAAACGGCTGTCGGAGATATCGGTTCATTGAAGCCTTCCAACCGGATCGTCTTCAGGGTAAAACCAGAAGGGCCGGGGGTGAATCCCATGCTTTTGCGAGAGGCAATTTATGACCGTTACAGTTTCTCCTGGTGGTTTGCCTCGGACCCCGCTTTTACGCCTGTAAAACCCGATAAAAACGGAAGGACATGGCGACTCAACGACGCCCTTTCGAATCAGCGTTCCATCACCGTCTCGTCAAGCCTTTACCACGGTCAGGGGGTTTTGAAACTGCCAACCGGCGTTATTCAAATAGACCGACTCCCGGCGGCAAAAATGGCAAGAAACAGGTTCGGTACGGTTAAAGTGGAAGGGGGACCGGGACGGGCAGCTTACCGGGTCGGGTTCAAAGAGGAATCCGCATTTGAAAGCCCGCCGACCGCAAACGATCTTTCTGTACCGGACAAAGAAAGCCCGGCGCTCAATAAGATCGCCGGCGAACTGGAACTTGAAAAAAAATCGCCACGGGAAATTGTAAACACCCTTGATACCTTTTTTCAAGAAAAGTTCAGCTACTCGCTCGAGCTGACCGGCAAAGGGAACCATCCAAGCCCTCTTTCGACTTTTCTACTGAAGACTCGCTCGGGGCACTGTGAATATTTTGCAACGGCAACCGTGCTTCTCCTGCGGACCGTCGGCATCCCGGCACGTTATGTGAGAGGATACTCGGTTCACGAATTCAGCCGATTGGAGAACCAATTTGTAGTGCGCGATCGGCACGCCCATGCCTGGACCCGGGTGCATCTGGATGGCCTTTGGCAGCGCTTTGATACAACACCTTCTTCCTGGGTAAGTATCGAGGACGCCGCGGCTCCCGGCTGGGAATTTATCACCGATGCTTTATCATGGGGTCGGTTCAAACTGACCCAGGGGTTGGTGTACCTGAAAGAAAACGGTGGAATTCACTACTTGTGGTGGCTGTTCATACCGGTTATGCTTATCTTGTTGCGACGGTTCTACCGCAGAAAAAAAATGCAGCGGCTGGATGTTGAAAAGTCAGCCGCGACCCCGACCCCAAAGGTTTTAGCCGGATCGGACTCTGAATTCTTTGCCATTGAAAAGGTGCTACATAAAGCGGGATTTGTTCGCAATCCTTCGGATCCCCCACAAACCTGGTTCCGGCGACTGAAAAAAAGCTTGCCGTCAGCCCAGTGGCTTGACGACCTGAGGCCCATACTGGCGCTTCACTATCGCTATCGCTTCGACCCCAAGGGTATCCAAGCAGCTGAAAGAACAATATTGAAATCCGACTCCCTGGCCTGGCTGGAGAAACATAACAACTTCACAAACAATCGATCATGCCAAAAGGGTTAGCGGCACTTTGTTTTACAGACCTGAGAAAAGGGGTTGATATGAAAATCAGTGCTAAATTCGTGGGGGCGCGTTTAAAAGAATACCGTACCTCCGTCTCCTGGCGCCATATGATGAATTATGCTGCGGCAATTGAGGACAACAATCCCTGCTACTTCGACGACGAAGGTGATGAAACCATCATTGCCCACCCCATGTTCTGCGCTGCCGTTACTTGGCCGATAATCGAAAGGATTTGGGAATATCTGGACCGGTCGGACTTTCCCGTGGACATCATGCCCACATTGGTCCATTACACCGAACACTTTACATTTCATAGACCGCTCGCACCGGGTGACGCCCTCATGGTCAACGGGGGGATCGCAGCGATTCTGCCCCACAAAGCCGGCACCCGGTTTGTCCTTCGGTTCGATGCCTACGACGAAAAAGGAAAGCCGGTTTTCACCGAACACAATGGCGGTTTATTTCGCGGTGTGCAATGTTCGGATGAGGGCCGCGGAGAAGAAGCTTTGCCGCACACGCCGAAGTGGGAAGGTGATCACGATCCGCTCTGGATATCCGAAATTAATGTTAATCCGCTGCAAACCTTTATCTACGATGGATGCAGCAACATCGTTTTCCCGATCCATACTTCAAAAAAGTTTGCGCGTCAGGCGGGGCTTCCTGGAATTATCCTGCAGGGGACGGCGACCCTTGCTTTTGCCGTGCGTGAACTCATCAACAAGGAGGCCGCCAAGAATCCCGGGAGACTTAAAAATCTTTCCGGCCGTTTTACGGGAATGATACTGCCGGGGTCTACGATGGGCGTCAGACTTGTCGGAAGAAATGTCAAAGAAGAGAACACGAATTTATTCTTTATCGTCGAAAATCAGGAGGGGCAAAAAGCCGTCAGCGATGGCTTTGCAACCATAAAAAATGTTTAAGAAACGTATCGTACGTAAACCATATGGACCGACATAATTCATTGCGCAAGCATACACAGCGTCCTGCATTTTGAAATTATCCGGTAGCTTTCAAAATCAACGATTCAAGGGCCGAATACGAAATTGATCATGGCGCTGTATATGGTTGCAATTTCAAAATGGGGAGAAACCAAAATGAAGCTAAATCTAAAAGCGTTGTCGTTTGCGATTGCCGTGTTGTGGGCCGGCGCAGTTTTTTTAGTGGGTCTGGCAAACTTAATTTGGCCGGGGTACGCCAAGGGGTTTTTGGCAATGCTGGCCTCAATCTATCCCGGCTATGCCGCTTCCGGTTCTTTTGGTGATGTGATTGTCGGGAGTCTCTATGCCCTCGTCGACGGGGCGGTTTTCGGATTTGTACTGGGATGGCTCTATAATTTAGCTGCCGTCAGGGGGGCCCGCAAAATGGCCAAATCCCTTTAGTGAAGCTCCCCGTCTTAAAGGTCGGGAAGCTTCACACCGCAGTTTTCCTTTGCCGGCGGCAGCAGCCCCCCGCCGGTTAAAAGCACCGGGGCGATCAGCTTGTCGGGGCGTCAACGACCAGACCGTGCTCAGCACGGGATGGATTGAATTTCTCCGCGCAAACGGAGAAAGGCAAGAGCACGCGAGTGCTTCAAGCGTTGCCCTTGCAACCGGGTGCAAAACACCCGGCTTGTATGGCAAGAATAAATACCTTGTTCCCTGAGTTATAATGATTGTCAAAATAACATTCCGATTGCCCGAGGTGCCGGCAGAGGGGTAAATTTTTTCGGCAAGCTGATTCCCCCGGTGATGTTAAGAGATAAAGGGTTGTTGCTGCCTGGATGACCAAACCACGGTGAGTCTTTGTGTTAACCCCAATAGGTTAACAGGCGGGGGGGCAATTGATAGAAAGTTGCCATTTGCGAGCCACGGTGGCGGTGATTCTGCATCTTGAGGAAAAAATTTACCCCCTGCCTGCGCCTCTTGATTCTGCGTTATTTCGGAACATTATTTTGACATCCGTTATAACCCTCGGACGTCTCCAGTATCTCGACGATCGTTCTTTTGACTTTCCGGCCGTTTTCAAGGGTATACGTTTTTCTGACGATTTTCAGGCGCCCCTGGGCAAATAAGCGGATACATTCCGGATAAAGCTGCCATTCCAACTCAAGTCCCTTTTTTCGCACTGACTCCAGCGTATCGTCCTCTGAAATTTGGAAGGCCTTTTGACCGATGATCGGACCCGTATCCTCCCCGTAATCAATGAAATGAACCGTACATCCTCCAATTTTGCAACCATACCGGTAAGTATCCCCATAGCCGTCAACTCCCGGGAAAGCCGGTAAAAGCGCCGGATGGATATTCATGATGCGAGGGGATCCCGGGATAATATTTACGCGATCGATGAAATAAGGGGTTAAGTTTCGCATAAAGCCGGCAAGCACGAGCAGATCAAATGGATAAGGCGTCATTTGCTCGAGCAGTCTGGATTCGGCAATAGCTCTGGATTGCAAAAAAGACCTGGTTCTTTCAGTATCTGTGATATCTGAAATCAAGCACTGCTTTGCAAGAAGTTCATCCAGGTTAAAATCTTTGGGAAGAATGGCATCGTGCGGATCTTCCTTGAACCGTTTGATCAGGTCTGAGTAGTTTACCCCAAAAGTTGGAATTTTGTGGCTGCGGGCCCTGGCCA